>NYZX01000174.1 GCA_002686065.1 Pseudobdellovibrionaceae bacterium
TTTTGTATAAAGGTCCTTCAGGTCCTCGAAGATGAACTCTTTCGCGCCCAGTTCGAAGGCCCGCTTGCCGATGAAGTCCTCGTCTGGGGCATTACCCAAGTCCGAGCAGTAAGCAATGATTTCAGCATCATAAGTTTCTATCAGCCAAGGGATGATAGCTGATGTATCTAGTCCACCTGAATAGGCGAGTACGATTTTTTTCTTCATGGGGTCCTTACCTCGTTTTTTAGAACACTTGTCCTCGTTGCCAGAATTAATATGCGCTATATCAATCAAAAACAACAATATTATTGACTTATGACGCATAAACATGCATTTTCTTCATTCCTTATTTAGGAGGATGTTTTGGCCAGTCAAACCGCAGTTTATATCGTCGGCGCCCGTGGTTATTCGGGGCAGGTTTTGGTTCAGCTGTGCCAAAGGCACCCTGAAATCAAGCTAGCGGGGCTTTGTGTGACTGATGCCAGTTGGTCCCCAAGTGAAACCTTTCCGTTCTTGTCAGGTGTTCCAGCCTTGGATGTCGATTCGGTTCTGAACACCCTGTCCAAAGATGACTGCGTTTTTCTTGCGACTCCGGCTGGAGCTTCGAACAGTCTTGCTCCGAAGTTCTTAGATGCCGGTGCGAAGGTCATTGACCTTAGTGGGGCTTTCAGGCTGCCTCCGGATGAAAGGGGCTCGTGGTATCCCTTGGACTGGCCTGCGGACCTCGACTTTTCGAGCATTGCTTTTGGGATTCAGCCGTTTGATTCTCCCAGTCAGCAGACGAGGTTGGTTTCGAACCCTGGCTGTTATGCCACCGCAAGTATGTTGGCCTTGATTCCTTTGTTGAAAGCTTCGTTGATCGAAACGGATTGGGTTGTTGTGGATGCGAAATCTGGCGTGACCGGGGCGGGGCGAAAGGCGACTGAAAGTCTTTTGTTTTCGGAGGTGGACGAGGACTTTCGCGCCTACCGTGTGTTTAAGCATCAGCATCAGCCAGAAATTGAATACACCTGCCAGCGCCTGACGGGGCAAGAGGTAAGTCTTCAGTTTACGACTCATCTTGTGCCAATGAAGCAGGGCTTACAGGTTAGTTTGTATGCAAAGTCGAAATCAACGTCTTTGGATATTGATACGTTGTTAAAGGCCTATCAGGATGCTTTTGAGCAGGACCCCTTTGTGCGGGTCGAGGCCTTCGAGTCAGATCAGGGTGAAAGTGTGCTGGCGAAAACAGCCATGGTAAAAGGATCGCCCTATGCGGGGATCGCTTGTGCGGTTAGTAAGGGGCAGGTTTTTGTTTCTTGTGTGATTGATAATTTGTGGAAGGGCGCTGCAAGCCAAGCGATCCAGAACTTTAATGCGATTTATGGATTAGACTCCTGGTCGGGACTAGTAGAAGTAGGTGACTCATGATTCAGCCATTTGAATTAGGAACAGATGATATTGCAGCGACGGTGACTCAGTTGCCCAAAGGTTTTACAGGTGCAGGAGTCAACTGTGGGGTCCGAAAGTATCGACCTGATTTAGGGCTGATTGTTTCTGACTTCGACTGTGCGGCAAGTGGTGTGTTTACCAAAAACAAAATCAAGGGTGCGTCGTTGCTTGATGCCATGTCAAAACTTCCCGGCCAAAAGATTCGAGCGATTGTCACGAACTCGGGGCAAGCCAATACGGCGACCGGTGAGGGGGGTGTCCAAGATAATAAGCGAATGGTCGATGAGGTGGCTCAGCTGGTTGATGTTTCGCCAGGGCAGGTGCTTTCGGCGTCGACTGGGGTTATTGGTGTTCCGCTTGAAATCGAAAAAATTTGTCGAGCCATGCCCGAATTAAAGTCCCGTCTGACGACCTCGGCGAATCAGTTTGCGACGGCCATTCTGACGACCGATTTGGTACCAAAAATGGTAAGTACTGAAATCGTACTTAGCGAGGGAACAGTTCGATTGACTGGAATCTGTAAAGGTTCGGGAATGATTCATCCTAATATGGCTACCATGCTGGGGTACTTCTTAACGGATGCGAAGATGGAGCCCGGATTGGTGGATCAGCTTCTAAAAGAATCCACGAATGACAGCTTTAATATGATCTCTGTGGACGGGGAAACATCGACAAATGATTCGGTTTTCTTTTTGGCCAACGGTGCTTCTGAGGTCGAGTTAAAAGATCCAAAAGACATTGAGGTCTTCCGTGAAAAACTGATGCAAATGAGCAAGTTTTTGGCGCAGTCGATTGCTCGAGATGGCGAAGGGGCGACTCGGTTGATTCAATTTAAATTGAACGGTGTTGTCGACAATGATGAAAGTCGTCGTTTGGCCCGAAGTTTAAGTATCAGTCCATTAATCAAGACCGCGATCAACGGTTGTGATCCCAACTGGGGGCGAATCGTAGCGCGCTTGGGAATGGAAGGGATCGAGGCCAATGCGATTTTGGAGGTTCAGGTACAGGGGATGACGGTGTGGAGTCGCGGCGAGGGAATTCAGTTTGATGATGCGGAGCTTAGTCGGCAGATGCGGTCGGATTCAGTGACGATTGATATTCAGTTGAATCTTGGTGCTGATTCGATCACGGCGTGGAGCTGTGATTATTCGGTCAAATACATCGAAATTAACGCAGATTACAGAACCTAAGGGTTTAGGTGGATAAAATGGAACAGGTTTTAGATACACTTTCATACGTTAAAAAATTTCAAGGCGAGACCATCTTGATTAAAGTTGGTGGCGAGATCGTCGAGAACCCGGACGGTTTGAAGTACTTGGTTAATGATATAGCCTTGCTTCAAAGTTTAGGTATTTACGTGGTTTTAGTTCATGGCGGAGGGTCGGTGATCAAGGCCGAGTTGGATCACCATAATATACCTTCGGAGTTTGTTGGTGGTTTAAGAAAAACCACTCCAGAAATGATTGATATCGTTGAAATGGCTTTGGTTGGCCGAGTGAACACAAAGTTAGTTCGTGCTTTTAATGCTCATGGGGTCAAGGCGGTTGGGCTTTCGGGGGCCGATGCCGAGACCTTTTTATGTCGTGGGCTTTCGCCCGAGCTGGGGCGTGTTGGCGAAATCATGACCGTGAATTCGGATTTGGTGAAAGACCTTCTTTATAAAGACCTGTTGCCGTTGAATAGCTACCTTCCCGTTGTGGCTTCGATTGGTGTGGGCATGCAGGGGAAAGCCTACAATGTAAACGCCGATTGGGCGGCTTGTAAGTTGGCGGTCAGTCTTGGGGTGAAAAAGTTGATTTACCTAACCAATGCACCCGGAATACTAGATGCTGATAAACAGCTGATTTCCGAAATCGATGCGGGAGGCTTGAAAGCGCTTGTTGATTCGGGGGCGGCAACGGACGGCATGGTTGCGAAGGTAAATACGATTGTCGAAGCATTGAAGAGTGGTGTTTTGGATGTCCATGTTCTTGATGGGAATCAGAATCACGTCATTATCGAAGAGCTTTTTACCTCAGGTGGGGTCGGAACGGTTTGTCGAGCTCGATCCGAGCTGCGATCACCGGTCACCGAGGCAAAGTTATGATTCAGCTTTCGACAAAGCACTTTATTACGGGTGAAGAGGTCTCGACGACGGAGCTTTCGGATTTGATCGATACAGCGATCGAGTTGAAGAAGATTCGTCACACATCGAAGGACTTCCGGCTGTCTCGACCCTGTCATCTGGCGATGATGTTTGATAAGCCTTCGCTGAGAACGCGGTTTAGCTTTTCTGTTGCTATGACCGAATTGGGCGGACATGTGATTGAATCGGTCGGAGCCAATCGAAAAAAGGAAGAGCCGAAGGATACCATTCGAGTCCTGCAGGGGTATGTGGACGCTGTGATGATTCGAACCGATGACCCTCAGTTTGTTTTTGATATGGCCGAGGTGAGCCGAGTGCCGATCATTAACGGTCTGACGGACGATGATCATCCTTGTCAGACCTTGGCTGATCTTCAGACGCTGAAAGAGCGCTTCGGAACCTTGGAGGGTTTGACCCTTTCTTATGTGGGTGATGGGAATAATATTTTACATAGTTTGCTTTTGCTGGCGCCTTGTCTTGGGGTGAATATTCATTATTCGTGCCCGCAGGGGTATGGTCCGTCTAGCTTGATATTAAATCGTGCGATTCGGAGAGCCAGTGGTGCGAATGGCCGGATTCAGTCGTTTGTCAGGCCGGAAGATGCTGTTGCTGGAGCTCATGCTGTTTACACGGATGTGTGGACGAGTATGGGGTTTGAGAAGTCGGCGCGTGAGCGAGCGAAAGCCTTTTTGGAGTTTCAGGTTAACGAGGAATTGATGAGCTATGCAGATCGGTCGGCTGTCTTTTTGCATTGTTTGCCGATGGAGCGTGGTCAGGAGGTCTCGTCGACTCTTCCGGATTTGGATTGTTCGGCGATTTTTCAACAGAGCGAAAACCGGCTGCATGCGCAGAAGGCCTTGTTGGTTGGCTTGTTGAATCGCGATGGGGTGTCGTTATGATTGGGTCTAAAAGTCTTGATGAAGACGTGAAAGAGCTGATTCGTCAAAAGGCGATGGGGTCTCAGACTCAAGTTCTTGAGGCCTTGAAGAAGAAGGGGATCGAGGTTAACCAGTCGACCGTGTCGAGGGCTTTGTCTCGTGTGGGGGCTGTGCGAGCGAGGTCTGTTTCGGGGAAGCCGACCTATCAGCTGAATGAGGATGCGGCTCCGGTGTTAAGTAGCTTTGCGAGCTTTGTGTTGGATATATCGACGAATGGGATGGCGGTTGTTGTGCATACGACTGCGGGTTCGGCGAGTCTGGTGGCAAGGCATTTGGATCTTTCGAGGCACCCGGAGATTATGGGAACGATTGCTGGGGATGACACGATATTGGTGCTGCCTGCTAACTTGAAGGCGGTGGATAAGACGATCCAGGCCATTCGGGATGTTCTTGAGTAAAGAGTTTCGAGTTCAATACCGGGACGTAACAATCTTCATAGCTTTGAATCAAAACAGTGCGCCGAGAGGGTTTCCCTTGCGGGTTTCTTTATAGTCGTCGAGGCATCTTGTAGACTGAGGGACGGAGTTTGACGAGGGGGTTGCCAGTGTCGGATCCAAAAGTCTATGAACGAATTGATACGGAGATGGGAGAGGTTCTTATTCGGGAGTTCACGCCGAAGGATATTCACTCTCAGATTTTGTATTTCTACGAGTCACCTCACGAGTTTTTGGAAGAGATCGGCTATGCGCCAAGCCAGTTTCCGGAACAAAATGAGTTTGAAGCTCAGCGCTTGAGGCGGCTGGAGGATGACGAAAGGTCGGGCAAGCCGAGGATGCTGGCGGCGGCCTTACGGGGTGAGATGGTGGGGTATGTTTTTATTTGTGACCGTGAGATGTTTTGCGGTTTGCATAAGGTGTTTTTTCATATTATTCGCCCGGATCTTCGTGGGAAGGGGCTTGGAATAAAGATGGCTAGGGCGGCTTTTGGGGTGTTTGCAGAGCTGCATGATCTTGATCGTGTGATTGCGGAGCCAAGTAAGTTCCACGCTGGTGCGAACTCGGCCTTAAAGAAGTTGGGCGCGCGGTTTATTGGCTACGACCACCTTCCGCCCGGCCCCCTGACCGCCGGCGGAGACGTCGCCCGATACGAAGTCCAGCTAAAATAAAACCAGTGACGGAGTCCGATGTTCGGCCCCAACCACCGGACACCGTCCTTCCTACCGATTCTCGCTGCCATTTTTGTAAGACCAGTTTTTGCTCTACCATCGAGTATGCGGCTACCAAGGTCATCTCAGCTTTTCTCGGATTCAGGCTCCGTCCACAAGTTTTGGCGGTGTCACAACAAGTCTTACCTACTGGAAGACTCATCGATGAAGTTTGTCTACATGAGCTGTACGAAGTACGCTTTAGAGCACAAGTCGGTGAGCGATCAAGTTAAACTGTCCTCGTATTGCATAATGAGCAATCACGCTCATATGGGTATGACTTATCACAAGTCTTCCAGCCACCTATCTCAGTTTATGCGCTTGTCCCACGCTAAATTTGGTCGAAGCTTCAATCGAATCAACCAATCCACGGGGAAGGTTGCTAACGAGCGGCCAAAAACGCCTCTCATCGAAGATGGTGAGCACTTGATGCGTGTACATTTTTACGTCGAGGCGAATCCCGTAAGGGCTGGGTTTGTACAGTTATCAAAGCTTCAATTCTACGAGTACTCAAGCTACGGATATTATGCTTATGGACGGGAAACTCGTTGGTCCCATCTTCTGACGATACCGCAGTGGTATCTGGACTTGGGAACCACAGCCAAGGCTAGGCAGTCCCGATACAGAAAGCTGTTTAAAGAGTACCTTGGGGAAAGGGCTTCGTCGGACTTTTTGTTTAAATCGTTTATTGGTTCATATAGGTGGGTTGAGTTGGCGACAGAGTCGGCGAAAGAGCATCGTCGAGGTCGGCTTTGTCGTGAAAACAAAAAGCCTCCGGACCTGATCTGAATCGCTGTCATGACAAAAAATGGATGGCTTTAGGTTCACTTGTCACTAAGGTGGGGTGGCTTGTGCCAAGCTACGTCCCGAGATCCGGGTTTGAGTAAGGATCCTTGGCTGTTTTATGCTTTGGGCAAGTACTGTTCCTGGTGTCTTGTTTGGTTGTCGTCGATCGAATACAGGTTTCTGATATAAAAGGTGAAAGTTTAGAGACTGAGAGTCATGAGGGGTGGGCGGTAGGTTTAACTGGTTGGAATTATGTGGGATTGACTCCGTCACCGATGGGGTTGTCACCGATGGGGTTAGGCGGCGCCGATGTTTTCTCGGAGGTAGTCGCGGAGTTGGATGGAGAGGCGCTCGGCTAGGTTGAGGGCCTGCTGGGTGTTGGCGTTTTTTGTGCCGGTGAAGACCAGCGTTGCCAGGTTTGTGCCGTCGACGATAATAGGGATCGCCGTTACATGCTCTGGCAGTTCCTGAAAACCCCAGTCGCTGAAGAAGTCGCGGTTGACGTCAGATTTGGCGACGAAGCCATGGTAAGGAAGCTTCGACTTAAAGGTAATTCTAAAAACGCTTGGCTTATCTAAAGGGTAGCGTTTCGCAGACTGTTTTCGCCAGTTCTTATCCCATTTCCAGCCGCGGAAGTTATCCGCTTCGATTTTTAAAACCATCGATTTGTCGAACTGAGCCTTACTCTGTTCAAAGGCCCACGCAAAGGCTTCGTCCAAGTTCTTACAAGACTCTAGGCTTTCCGGAGCGTCGAGCGTGATAATCCCATTGGTCATTTCGTGGACTGCACCGCCGGTCTTCTCTTCAACGCCGTCGGTACTAGAAATGGTCGCGGGCTTCGGCTTCAGCGGGATCGGCGAGGCCTCGTTCGGCTCGTCGGTATCCTCTTGCAGGGCCGGAACAGCCGGGTTCGAAGCTCCTTTCGGAGCCGGTGGTGCCGGCTGTTGGATAGCTGGCTTCTCTTCCGGCTGCATCGCTATTTCAAGCCCCTCCGGAATAAGGTCTTCGGATTCATTATCGGCTGAAACTTCAATGCCCTCAGGGGTGCTGTCGTCATCGTCGTTGGACCCAAGGTCAAGCTCCATTCCCTCGGGCATTTCAAAACCTTCAGGGGCTTCACCGCCTTCATCACTTTCCGCTGCGTCAGCCAGGCCTTCTAGGGCGGGCTCTTCACTTTCAACAGAGTCTAAGTCAAACTCCATCCCCTCTGGGATTTCGATGTCTGATTCTTCCGATGAGGCCTTCACCTGGGTGGCATTCATTTCAGCAGCATCACTATCTGCAGCCAGGTCACCCATCGAATCGGCTAAATCATCCATCGAGATTGCGACATCCGATTGATCCTCGGTCGGTACTTCGACAGCTGCTTCCACGGGCGAGGGCTGTCCAGAGGCCTCGGCAACAGCGGCCGGTTGTTCCGGCGCTGAGGCTGGGGCAGGGGCTTCCGCAACGACGGCTGGCTCCACGGGAGCCGCTGGGCCGGTTGGGGTCCGAAGTGGTGGAGGTCCTCCTAGTGGGATGACTTTGGCTCCGGCCGAAACGGGGGCGGCTTCTTTTGGTTCTGATGCTACCGGTGGTGGCGGAGCTCCTTGGCTGTCTTCTGATTCAATGGCCGGTGCTTGGTCTGAAGGAATCGGCGGAATCCCCGTAAAGGATTTTTCATCGTAGAAGCT
>NYZX01000175.1 GCA_002686065.1 Pseudobdellovibrionaceae bacterium
TTATTGCCTATAAAGCAGAAATCCTTTCTAACTCGGCTCAGTCGAAGCCTTTCGCTGAAGCGATTATGAAATCGGACTTGGCGCCTTTGTACTTTGTCACGGCTGATCAGCCGACGTTTGATCGCGTGTCTAAAGACTACAAGGGTCGTGGGCGCGTCTACACGACCATTGGACTGAGCTCGGTTGCAGCTGTTATTGCTCGTTTCGCCGGTGATTCGGACTCACATACTTTTGGGATGGTTCCTGTTGTAGATCCNGAGTCTGGTGAAACGACGTACCAGGTTTTGAATGCGTCCTTTGATGGTGTCTTGATCAAACCTTTTGAAAAAGTTGTTGGAACATCCGCCACNGTCGCTGTTTTTCAATTTCGCGATTTGGNAAAAGGTGATGACTGGGGGAACTCACTTCGTGATAAGTTTCATGAGCTCAAGCCCGAGTACAATTTTGCTTTTGACTTTCAAGACCTGACAAAGTGGATGTGCTCAGGGTCGGTCTATAACGGTGGGGTGTTTGCCTGCAATCCGTTTAATATGTATCCCGTCCGTCGGGATTTCTCTGAGGCTCCGAAGCAGGTGTCCTTGGATTTTGCCGGCCGCTTTATTCAAGAAACGGTTGCTCCATCGGATACGTTCTATTCGTCCAGCCTACGAATTGATGGAGAGTGGTCGGATCAGACGCGCTCGCATGAAATCAATTTGTATATCGCCGTGGCTGATTTGGTGCTTCAGTTCTTGAAGCAGCACGAATTTGGTTATGAGATCATTGAAAGCCCCAAGTTGACTTCGGCCATTGAGGGCATGCTGCATTTGCGGGATCGTGCCCGAGGAATGTCAGAGGACGACTTTGTGCGTGGCCTTTCTAAGGAAATTCAGGATTTGCCGATTTTTGCTAAACTGGGCTTCGATATTCAAAGCAAAGAGCAAAAGGTAAAAGATCTGACTAAAAAGATTCACGCCGTGATGGGTGAAAAGATGCCCGCGGGACTAGAGGTCGGTGCCATCAATTCGATTTTGTATATCGACCTTGTTTTGACTCGGTTGTTTGAGGATGTGCGGGAATATCAATATCAGTTCATGCGCGAGCGTGGAGTCCCGTTGGATTACAACCAAATGGCGAATGCGTCTTTCATCATCTTTGATGATTTGGTGCAAAAGGGCACTTTTCCTTTTCTTCGCAAGTTTTCGCCACAGGGAAGCTACTGCCGGCAAATCTTTCAGTAAGCTGAGTTCACGGGGCTTTTGTCGTTCTACAAAAGGCCCCAGGCGATAGATGTTTGTGCTAAGGATATGCTAAGCCACCCTAGTAAAAGCGCCGTAGCCAAGGACATCCCTCGCTTTAAAGAATCCATGTTNTCAGAAATAAAACTTGAGGCCGTCACCAGGCTAAAAAACCANAGTGTCGAAAATCCGCTGGCGCCTAACCCAAACGCGATTTGATCGTTGATGGCAGGGTATTGTCCCGCGTATCCACCGATCAGAACCCAGGCATCAAGATAGACGTGCGGGTTTAAAACCGTAAAACCCAAGGCCAGCTTCAGGGCCTGTGACCTCGAAGTGATTTGGTAGGTGCTTGAAGACTTTGTCGGGCCGTCAGCGCTGAATTCTTGATACTTTTGAAGGCCATAATAGGCGAGGAACCCGGCACCAGCCAAACCCAGAGCAATCTTCAGCATGGGGACCTGGTTCAGCAGATATCCCGCTCCAAGGACACCCGTCATGACCATGACAAAATCAAGAACCGAGCAAAGGGCGGCGACCGAGTAGGTGTACTTGCGCTGAAGTCCGACGTCGATCACATACAAATTTTGAGCTCCAAGGGCCATGATGAGGCCTGCCTGGATGATAAAACCTTGAATGAAGGCTTCCATGATTCACCTCTAGGAAGAATCTAAGTCTTTTCCTTTTTCTAGTAAAATTAATAATTTTACAGTAATATTAGAGTTACTTATGATTGATTATTCCGCATTACAAGCCCTGGCCGAGGTGATTCGGCATCAAAGTTTCGAGAAGGCGGCCCAGTCCTTAGGGCTAACCCAATCGGCGGTTTCCCAACGGATATCGGGTCTTGAGCGTGACCATGGTGAAAAACTGTTGGTCCGCAAGCAGCCCTACAGAGCAACCTCTAAAGGGGAGTTATTGTTGGGGTTATTGCATAAGGTTCGCTTGTTGGAATCACAGTATGTCGAATCTTTTGACGACCAGGGGCGCCTGCCGCAGGTGAAGATCGCCATGAATCGAGACAGTCTTGAGCTGTGGTTTGATCGGTTTTTGGCAACCAGTGAGTTTGCCGACCGCATTCGCTTGGAAATTGTCGCTGACGATCAAGATTTGACCTTAAACTATTTGCGGTCCGGGCAGGCCGATATCGCTATAAGTAACCAGTCCCAAGCCTTACCAAACTACGAATCCGAGCTTCTTGGTCGTATGGCCTATGTCATCGTTGCGACCCCTCAGTTCAAAGACAGGTACTTTTCGAGGGGCCTTTCCGAGGCGGCGCTTAGGCAGGCGCCGGCGGTTTTGTTTGATGATAAGGACGGCTTGCANAAGCGGTTTCTTGAGTCGTCGTATCAGTTCACTAGCCCCTTTCCCTTTCATTTGATTCCATCCATTAAGGGATTTCGTTACGCCATTCTATCAGGCTATGGCTATGGGCTTATTCCGATGATGGACGTTAAAGAGGATCTGGAACGGGGAGATCTGGTGTTGTTGTCGCAGCGACATAAAGAGACCCTGTCTTTATACCTTCATCATTGGGGCTTGATGTCGGATCTAATCAAAGAGTTCATTGATGCCCTGAAAAGGTATTCAAGCGACTTGATCTAAAGCGACAAGGCTTTGGTCGCGGTTTTGACCCAGATTCGGTTCAGGCTCTATCGGTCAAACAGATCTAAATAACTGATTTTATTGCGAAAAAATTTTGATACATTTTGGGAGCATTCGGTGGATTGAGCCGTCTAATAGGGTGGAGGCTAATATGAGCTTTTTGAAAAAAACGCAGTTTTGGGTCGGAACCACGATTTTGTTTAGTGCCCTGGCACTCGGCCAGTTTTTGGTTCACCGAAAAGGCCACTTTAAAGGGACGGATCGGCTGGCCCAAGAGCTCAATCTAACCGACCAGCAAACCAGGAAGCTAAAGACGTTGTTTCATGAATCGAAGAAGCATCGCCGTGAACATCGTCGATTGATTCGAAAGCTGGAAAAAGAATTCGCTAAAAAAATGGAAACTCCGTCGGTCACGGTCGAGCAGCTTGAAGAGGCTCATCAAAAGTTGATGGCTGAAAAAAACGATGTTGAAGTTTCAAGGTTTAAAAAGGCCCTTCAAATTCGGGACATTATAGGGGCGGAGAAAATGAAGCCCTTTTTCGAGCACCGCCATAAAAAGTTTCGTCAGCGCATGAAGCATCGATTTGGTCATGATGACCGGTCAGGGTCCATGGATGAACGGCATGGGCGTGATGGTGATAGACGGGCTGGGCACGAGAACGACTGATGGATTTTGAGATCTTCTATCGTAACCACCAAGCCTTCGTTCGAAGAGTGATATTTCGNATGTCGGGCANCCNAGAGCTCGACGACTTGGTTCAAGAGACTTTTCTAAAGGCTTGGAAAGGAAAAGCGTCTTTTCAGTCCGGCTCAAGCGAGCGGACCTGGGTTGCGCGGATTGCAATGAACACGGCCATCGACCGACTTAGAAAGCGCTCGACGCGGTCCGAATCACAACATTCGGTGTATGAAGANTCGCAGCCNGCGCCAGNGGACCAGGGTGATATGCGTGACGTNTTAATGATGGCGATGGATCAGCTTGAAGAGCCCTTTAAGTCGACNTTTGTTTTGGTCGCCATTGAAGGGTTTTCCAGTCAAGAGGCCGCAGAGGCTTTGCAAGTNGAAGAAGGGACCGTGCGATCGCGGGTCAGCCGAGCGCGAAGACTATTGAAAGATTTTTTGCAGTCAAAAGGAGTCCAGTATGGCTTGGGATGATGACAAATTGGATCAGCTGTTTCGTGAACAGNTACCTGAGGCCCCGAAGGCACCGGCCGATGAGTTTCAACGTATTGTCCAGNGTCTTGGTGTTTGGGCCCGGTTNGAGTTTTTTATAGATCGAAGCTGGTTTGTTTTTGCGGCGACAGCTTGTGCCGCTGTATTACTGATGCTTCAGCTGAATCAAGGGCAAGAGGCCGACACCATGGCCAGTTGGATGGACGATGTTTTGATCGAGTCGACCGACGTTGGATCGAGCATCTACCTGACAGATAACTCGTTTGATTAACTCCCTCTGAACTGAAATCTNCTGANTGGAAGCCCCGAGGAACATATGAACTGGATCATCGAGTACTTTTCAAGAAAACCTGTCGTNGCAAATGTGGTTATGTTTGGTGTGATCTTTGTAGGGATCATGACCTGGAGCCAGGTGGGAAAAGAGGAAATGCCCGAGTTTGCCATGAACTGGATTCGCATTTCGGTGCCTTACCCAGGNGCCTCGGCTGAAGATGTTGAGTTATTTATTACAAAGCCGTTGGAAGAAAAACTCAAAGGGGTCAGTGCCCTCGAGGAAGTCAAAAGTACTTCGTCCTATGGCAGCAGTTCAGTCACGGTCAGTTTCGAGCCCAATATTGATGACCTCAAAGAAAAAATTCAAGAGGTTAAAGATGCCGTGGATACGGTTGAGTTTCCTTCAGAGGCGGANGATCCGGTTTATCGCCAGTTTCGAAGTTCTGAAAAAGCGATTATCGATGTTGGGATGTACTTAAAAGATCAAGATCTGTTAGATGTGGCCTCAAGGCAGTTACTGCAAAAGTATGCGCTGGCATTCAAAGAGCGCGTGATCACCCTGCCTGAGATTAGCGGTGTTGATTCGTCCGGTTACTTGCGACCCGAACTACAGATTAAAGCACACCCGGATAAATTGAAAAACTTTGAGATTTCGATGGATCAAATCCAGGCCCAAGTGGTTGGTCAGCATATCCGTCGTCCCATTGGTAGTATGAAAGACAAAGGGGAGACCGACGTCACCTTAGCGGGCGAGCTTGATACGGTCGAGCGTTTAAATGACGTGGTGGTATCAAGTGGTTTTAAAGGACAAAAGCTGAAACTTGTTGATGTNGCGAAGGTNGAANCGGGGTTCGAAAGAAGCAACCAGGTGATCAAGGTTCAGGGACGAGAAGGGATCGTCTTTAACATTAAAAAAAGTTCGAATACGGATATNTTGTCCGCCGAAAAGGCTTTGTCAANTTTCGTACAGAAGTTTCAAANGGACTTGGGGGATCCAAATCTTGGGTTCGTGATGATGGATGATGAGTCATACGATGTTCGAAATCGGATATCGCTGATTGCGTCCAACGGAATTATTGGGTTTATCCTGATTATTCTGGTCCTGTTTTTCTTCCTGGATTTGAAGTCTGGGATATGGGTAGGGATGGGTATTCCGTTTTGTTTGGCGGTCACTTTAGTTCTTGTCCACTTGATGGGGTATACGGTTAACAATATCACCTTGTCAGCGATTATTATTGTCCTGGGNATTGTTGTTGATGATGCCATTATTGTTGCAGAGAACATTTCAAGACGGCAGATGAGCGGAGATGTGGACTCTTCTGTAAAAGGGGTNAGCGANGTGTTTAGCCCGGTGATAGCCAGTGTNCTGACNACCTGNGCNGCNTTTATGCCNCTNTACTTTTTTGAAGGCCGATTCGGAATGTTGGTTAAGTATATTCCCGTCGTTGTTTGTTTAATGCTATTTGCCAGCTTAGTCGAATCTTTCTTTATCTTGCCGGCTCATATGCTCGAGCCATTGCCTTGGGACAGGTTTGTTAAAGGGAAAAACATTGGTGGTCGGTTTGAGGCATGGCGGACAAAATTCGTGATGGGGCTCGAGGAATTGTACTCGGCTTTTTTGAAAAAAGTTTTACCATACCGTGTTGTCGTTCTATTTGGTTTTGCGGGTTTGTTGTTGGCCTCTGTCTTTGTGTTTCAGTCGCAAATGCGCTTTGCCATGTTCCCACGTGAAGAAAGTAAAGACTTTCGGGTGAAGGTGGTCGTTCCGGAAGGGACCGTTCGCTACGAAACNGCCAAGAAAATGACAGAAGTGGAAAAAGTCTTTATGGATGATCCGAATGGGGTCGTGNTCGGAGTTCGTTCGGCTGTGGGTCAAAGTCGGCGCGGGGGCCAGGTTCGAGATAACGAAGGTAGTATNGTTGTNGAGGTGGTGCCTTATGATGAGCGCGATCTTAGCTTGAATCAGTTGTTCGAACAGTGGCAGCGGAAAATCGATCAGCTACAGGGGTTTGAAGAAGTTCGCTTGANGAAAAGCCGATTTGGATCGGATAGCGGAAGCCCGATTGCGATTGAAGTTCACGAAAATGATGATCGGATTCGTAACCAGGTCGCTGAGGATTTGCAGCGCCGTTTGGCTGAGCTGTCTCAGTTGGCCAATGTCGAGCTCGAAAAACCTGTGACAAAAGATGAGTACCAACTGGTTGTCGACAAAGAAGAGGTCAGTCGTTTGGGTGTTGATTTTACTCAGNTGGCGACGACTCTTCGTGCCTATGTCGAAGGGAATATTCTGTACACCCTGAACTCTGGGGACGAGGAAGTCGATGTTCGCTTTACCAGTGATGATCTTAGTAAACAGAGAATCGAAAGCATCATGAACCTGACGGTATCCAATCAAAGTGGTTACCTTATTCCGATTAAAAACTTAATTCAGCCCGTGTTAGGAAAAAAACCTTCGAATATCGAAAGAACCGACTATAAGCGAACNATCGGGATTTACGCCGACATGGCTCCCGGGTCTGACGTAACGCCATTGGAAGTGGCTCGGATTATTGAGGACAACGTGTTTCCAGAGGTGACTAAGGGGCGGCCAACAGTTCGATTGAATTTCAAAGGCGAAATTTTAGATTCCCGCGAGTCGCAAGCGGATTTTGGTTTCTCTATTGCGATGGCTTTGGCGGCGATCTATGTCTTGTTGGTCTTTCTGTTTAACTCGGTGTGGACGCCTTTTCTGATCGGAGCGATTTTGCCCTTTGGATTTGTTGGAGTGATCCTTGCGTTTTGGTCGCATGGCATGTCTCAATACGGGTTTTTTGGGGTCATTGGAACCATTGGTATGCTTGGTGTCGTGATTAACGATTCGATTGTATTGATTGATAAGCTGGAGTTGAGTCTTCCGAAAGTCGGGATGCCGATTTCAGCAATGTTAGACCGAATAGCTGAAATAAGCGCAACACGGCTGCGTGCGATTATTGTGACGACGGTGACAACGGTTGCCGGTTTGTTTCCGACGGCTTATGGCATAGCTGGATATGATGCCATGCTTGCAGAAATGATGCTGGCGATGTGTTGGGGGTTACTGTTTGGCATGTTTATCACCTTACTTTTGGTGCCGGTTTTGTATAGTTTCTACGTTCAGTTATCGTCTCGACGGGGGCAGCACGCATGATGATCCGAACCCTTAGTGTTTTTGTCCTATCTGGTTTGTTCTTAGCTCGTGGGGCTTTGGCTGACCCTCTGACTTTGGATAATTATTTAAAAAAATTGGAAGCCAGCGACACCGAGTACAGTGGGTTGTTGCTGCAAGCTGAAAAAGCCAGCTACTACATTGACAGTGAGCTTCCTACGCGGGCTTTCGAGTTGAGCTTATCCAATGAAAATGGGCAAAGCTCAGATAATCAGGATACACAAACCACGTCACTAGGGCTGTCAAAAACGATTTTAGAATCTGGAACAACCGTGTCCGCGACGAAATCGTTGACGAAAAGCCCAGGGCGAGACGAGGACGTGACCGAGATACGATTGACCCAGTCGTTGTTTAAAAACTTTCTGGGTAAGAATTTTAGGTTACAAAAAAACGCTGTCGAGCGCCGCCAGGTCGTCGAGGACTTGCAGGCACAAGAAAATATCGAGACCTATCTGAGTGAGAAAATAAAGGGATATCTTGATTTCGTTCAGGCCTACTCGGACCTGAAGTTATCCGAACAGCTGGTAGCCGAGGCTAAAAAACTACGGCAGTTTGTTCAGGAGAAGCAGCGAAAAGGGGCGGCCACGGCGACGGACTTGAAGCGGGTTCAGCTGCAAGAAATTCAACGCCAGGAAGAACTTATCGGTAAGCAGCAAACCTTTGATGAGTTGGTCGCGGCCATTTCTGGCTTTATCGGTGGGGAGGCTCAAGTTCAAGTGCCTCTAGAGGGTGCATCAATTGATCGACAATTTCCGTTCAATCAGTCTGGGGTTGATATCTCAAGCCTAAGAACTTACCGGATCTCCTATGAAAGTAAGGAGGCCAGCTATTTCGATCAGCAAGTCGCCGAGCGCGCTTCCTATTCCAGTCTTGATCTTGTAGCGGGCTACGATATTGATAACTCGACCCGGTTTTCGACCACAACCGACCGTCAGGCCACTGTCATCGGTTTTAGTTATTCGATTCCTCTTGGGGATACAAAAAGTGCGGCTCAACTTGAAGTCGCGCGACTGGAGCGGACCCGAGCCGAAAGGGAGTTGAGCACCACCCAGCGTGATCTAGAGGTCGAATATAAAAACCTAAAAAAGCGACTGGATGAGTCCAAACGACGCGTCGATCTTAGTCAGCGCAAGGTGCGGTTGATGAAGGATATTTTGGCCGAGGATTTGAGGCGTTACCGGTATGGAAAAATCGATTTAGATAGCATCATTGAATTGAACAACTCATATGCTCAATATCAGTTTGATTTTAGCCAATATCAGATCGAGTACGGTCGTGTCTATGTTGACTGGTTAAACTTTCACGATGCCCTGTATCGCCCTTGATTGTTTAGGGTGACGGCAGCCATTCTGTAGGATTTGGTAAATGAATCCGTCTTAAATTGAGAAATCACGTTAAGCGTCTTAATAAAACTGTCGATAAGTCGGTATGTGGTACGTGTCGAGGTCTATTCGTTTCTTGATTCTACTATGTCTTGGTTTGGCCATGGCATCGTGCCGATTTGACGACAGCTTGCGNGGGACCATCGGGGCCGATTCGGGGGCTGCGGACGATCAGTCCCTAAGTGCGTCTTCNGTTAAAAAAACATCTGCGGCACCGATTCTTGCCGCTTCAGGCACAAGCAGTGATGCCTATTACTATTTAATTTCCATCGCCGGTGGTTGGCAGCCGATGACCTTTGTCTACGATAACGATGTCTATTTNGCGATCCCTTCAAAGTATACGGATGCGGGTTCGGGTGGCTGGCACCTTTCTTTTGCGGTCTGGGAGCCCGACACGGCAACAGCTTCTTGGGTCGATGGGGACTCGGGGACGGGTGGTATTCAAGAGGTGATTAGTAAGACCGACTTGGATGTGAACGGCTTTAACACCGAATCGTTTTTTAATGTTCGCCTAACGGATGATGGGGGAACGCTTAAAGGTGTGGTGTCNAAGTGGTTCCGGTCGACGAACTACACCTTTCTTCCTAGCAATAGTTATTATATGACAGGGTTCAGTGCGACAAGTTTCGCAACGATTTCGTCCTCGAGTCTTCTTGTTCCGACAAACCCTTCGACCGGAGCTGGTGGTTTTGCNGACAAAGGCTTTGATGCTGCTGATGATACCTGGCAGGGCGAAACCATACGGGTGTTTGATGTTCAAAAGGTCGGAAGCACGTTTTATGTGTATTTAACGACGCGAAATAATCCGACCAATGATACTTATTATATTTCGGTCATGACCACGACGGATTTTATCAGCTTTACGAAGCCCACAAACTACCTGCTTGAAGGGTATTCGCGTGCCGAAGTCTTCGTCTATGACGGTGGTTATTATATGGTGGCCTTCAATCACAGCACTTTGAAGTACAACCTGATTCCAGGGGACTCTCCGACATCCTTTGATGTCAGCAAAGCAACCGAGCTTGCGGTCGGAGAACTAAATATCGGGCTTGGCGGTTGGGACGAAAGCACGAGCTTTTCAAGCTTGGCTTCTGGTTACGAACCCATCCTTGCTGGGGTTGAGGTGGTCGATGGCCGGGTGTGGCTGTTTTATCTGGCCGGCGGCGACGACCCCGCGCATTTCAATGCCGTCGCCGAGTTCACAAATGTCCCTTACGATGGTCCTCGAGGAATCGGCGTCATCGAACTGGTCATCGATCCCTAACACACAGCCAAATCAGCTTCACCCAACTTTGGGAGCTGTTAACTAACATAGAATTTAAGAGGAAAATTGGAGCGGCAGACCGGGCTCGAACCGGCGACCTCAACCTTGGCAAGGTTAAACTAGGTCGTTTGTGGCGTAGTTGATTTTGTAAGTCATTGAAATCAC
>NYZX01000176.1 GCA_002686065.1 Pseudobdellovibrionaceae bacterium
ACAAAACAATCAAGTGATTGCTGGTGTAACAACTTATTTAGATACCGACGGTCTCATACTACCGTCCATCGACGTTCCGGTCAGTGATCCAAAAACTGGCGCCGACCTGGGACATGTATCTATCCAATCGGTCATCACCGGCCCAGCCAATGCCGCTTTAGATATCGAGTTAAACCTTTCTGAAATCGCCAAACTGCCAAACCTGCCCAGCGAGCACGTTCTACCCAACGGCAAGGACCTGCCCGTCACAGGGTTTAATAAAGACATCATGATCACCTTACCGATCATCAACGACACATCTCGGCTTTATATCGAACTGAACACCGCCGAAAATCGCCTGCTTGTTGGGACTGCTATCACCATAAAAGAGTTCGACAAAATCGGATCATCCATCGGATCGGTCAATCTGTTTCCGGGCTTCGTCCTAGACAACGGTGTCACCGGTGTGTTTGGCCTGTTTACAGGTTCCGACCAATGGCAAAGTGGTTTCGCCGTTTTTGTTAACGCCGGCCAAGCACTGGAAAACAAAACCCTTAGCACTTCACTGGCACAAACTTCTGAGGCGACAGGGCTGAGTAAACTACAGCTGGCACAGAAATCAAGACCTTCAGAACCACTTGAGTTCCAGTTGCAAGAAACCTCTTCACGAAAAGAACGTCGTATCGGTAGTGAACTTCGCTCGCTGTCACGTCGACGAAAAGTCTTAAGCCTTCAGTAGCTCGATCTCCAGTAAACGATCTGTGACTCATCAATGCTCACAGACGCACAGTGATAAGGAAAAGGTGCCTGGCACCTTTTCCTTAGCTTTGGCAGAATAGGGCTATGAAACATGAAATCTTTCGACCACGACATCATATCCCGAAGTTTTCGGCGATTCTTTGGCAGGCGGTAAAAACACCGGTCCTGATATACTTCGCCGTCGCAGGCAATGCCGTCACCTTTGCTTCCGCCTATTTGTTTCTCATCCTTGAACGCGCCACCAACCCGAACGTCAGCAACTACATCGACGCCCTTTGGTGGGCCATGTGTACCATTTCCACCGTTGGCTATGGTGATATCGCCCCCATCACAACCGGTGGACGGTTGGTCGGAATTTTTCTGATCATCACGGGAGTGACCTTCTTTTTAAGCTTTCTTGCCTTGTTGGTGTCGGTGATGTCGGCCCTTCTCAATGAAGAACTACAAAGCGATAGTTAAACACCTCTGTCGAGGCTTACAGACCTTTTTCCGATAGATCTTTTAGTAGGACAATCCCAATCGTTGTCGACGCGCCTCACGGCGCTGACGGCGCTCATTGCGGCGCTGACGATCGGTCATTTGCGGAGGCTGGAAGAACAAGCCTTGGCAGCTCAGCACAGCCCCCTTGGCCCGAGTCGGAACGGCAAACCAACCATCTTGCATTTGATTGGTCGGGCTCACCCCAGCTCGAGATCGGCTCCAGAAACTAGACAAGATGGCTTTCGTTCCATCTTTGATTTCCTGTAGACGATCTGACCAACTTCGCGGTGCCTTTGGTTGATCCACCACCTCTGGCCAACGGTCATGCAGCAGCTGACCGGCAAAGTAGCGTTGGCTTGCTGACGGGTTTAACCGCGATTGAAGCTTTAGCTCGTAGTAATCCAAGTTGGTCAGCGCATCGACGGCTTGATCCCAGTCACGACGAGCCTCGTGAAGCTCTTGCACAAGACTGGCGTCTTTCAGGCGACCAAGTCGCTCTTCTCGCTCCATCGCCTTCACCTTCACAAACTGCGACAGATACATATTCGGCACCAAAGGCATCCACGTTAAAAAGTCGCCAAAGATACCAAGAATACGTCCCGAAAAACGAAACAAAAACTGAATGGGATAAATATAAAACCCGCGCTCAAGCGTGGCCTGACTCCAACCACCCTTGGTCCAACCAACTCGGAACATCAACATGTTAAACTCGCGGTTTGCCTGACGCTCACGAAGCTTACTTTCATAGGTCGACATCGCCTCTTGCAAGCGCTCGATACTTGCCGCATTCCCGACATCTTCTTTCGCGGCAGACTGAATTTCATCACCCAGGCGATCAATCCGCTGCATAAGCTCTTTCACCGAAGGCTGGCGTTCTTGTTTTTGAAACCACTCTTTGGGATGACGGAAGCCACGCACCACTGGCAATCGAAAGACATTTCTGTTCGATCCGGCTTCGTTTCGAAAACTCACAATACGATACCAGTTCTGCTTACCACGCGGCGAAAGCTGCCATTCAAGAGCAATCGCCGTCCACATAAAAAAACTGGTGAAATCGACATTCCCGCCTTCAAGAAGAATCATGCTGTAGATCAAAAACAAGGAGGCGTTGATACGGCTTTTCAAACGCTGTTGCCAGTCCGGCCCAAAATACACAAGGTTATTCACAAAAGAATCAAAAACGCCAAAAACCACCGAGTACACCCCGATGGCTAGCGACGTAAATACGATATCAGTGGTCAACCCACCATATCCCATCAAACTAGAAATCGCGTCTGCTGCTTGAAGGGAAATATAAGATAGGCCACCCAAAAAGGCTCCGTGAATAACCCCGTAGCTCACTTTCCAAGAGTCCAAGGAAATCTTCACCGCCGACCAAATGTCTTCCCACCATGGCTGCGAAAAACGAGCATGACGGTTAGACACCGCATATCGATCGGTGTCGTAAAAAACCGAAGTGTCCTCGATGGCCTCGAACTTAACGACTTCCATTAGAATAACATCGCGGCCCGAACCCCCATCCCGGCGATAGCGGCCAGCCTTGATGTGTTGCCGAGCTAAGTACTGCTGTGCATGCGGCGACTTAAAATCGATCGATCCTTTTTCGTAGTAGATAATCACCTTATCGGATTCACGGTCCAGAACCCGAACAAAGAAGGCCCCGTCCATCCAGTTCACTTCAGCTTCCCCAAGAACCGGAACCTTGGCTTCAAGGTCTTTATTCGTCAGACGCTCGCCCTGTAGACCCAAGGTCATTTTGACTTTGTTTTTATCAACGTACTGATCTTTGAAGTCTTTATCCAAAAGAAAGCGCGTTTTACCCTCACGCAGATCCATCCATTCGTTAACCATGGTGTGATACATGCCCTCGGTCCGAGAGATAATCGCTAAAGCCCAACTGGCCATGCTTAAGGGCTTATACGCCGCCGTGTCTAGACCACGAAGTGATTCCATCATCCGCTTTTCTGCGTACTCAGCAAAATTCTTTTTTTGAGTGATGTTTTCAAGACTTGTCATGAAGCGCCGACTGGTTGCAACCTCAACCACCTCGATCACAAGCCCCATTTCGAAGTCCGTTCTCATGAAGACATGATACTTTCCGTCGCCGTAGGCAAAGTCCGTGGTATCTGGATTTTCTTTGGCCTTTGCCATGGCCTGAACCCAAGCCCCATTCAAAAGCTGCTTCAACCAAGACTGATCAACGTCGGGCAAAGGGGACTCTGAGACCACGGGATAGCCGTCCAGGTGAATTTCATAAAGCGGTAAGTCTTTGGCAACAGCCGAGGTGGCCATGGCCAAAGGCACGGCTAGGAGGGCCATCAAAAAGATGGACCGAAGGGATGGCCGAAGCCACTTGATTTTCAACAATGCTCGACGCATTCCGAAATCCCGCGCATTGGTTGGGGCGCACTATTCGGTTAATGCATTTTATGCGCCGTATAAATTCAAGATTCGGGAGCCTGTAAAGTTTACCGACAAGACTTTTCGGATTTTGTTTAACTCTGTCAAGAAATCGTCAAGGTATTGAAATAATTAGGTTCTTAACCCTTTTCCATGGCGAACTTTTGTCCACACAGCCGGTTAACGGCAGTTAATAATTTCACTGTATCCCTGTCAAAATTAGCGACAAAATGCCCCTATTTGAAAGCCTCTTTGAGCCGTTGAGTGACCGCGCTTTCGGACAAATCGTGGTAAACGGCAAAGCCAAAACGCAGCCGATCTTCCCGGCCATCGGTAAACACCTTATGTTCTTCAAAGTGTTTTAACCACTTTGGTAAATCCTGAGCACTGGGAAGTTGAAAGGTTAAAAAATGGCCGTGATGTTCGGGTGTATATCCCACCAGGTTTTTACGACAAAAAACCGGATGCCCGAACTGATCTAGCAAATCCAAAAAAAGCCTCTGCTGATGTTGCACATGTTTGTGAATCGCATCCACTTGAACGCCGTGTTTTTTATATTCCGTCAAAACAGCATGTTGTCGATAGATGGGCGTAAAATCAAAAGTCGCCCCAAGAAAACAAAACCCTGTTTTCGAATAGTAAACACGGTCCGGACGCTCACTGCCTAGGCGATCCAGTTCTGCATACCAACCGGTGTTGACGGGACGATACTCTTTCCCACGTGGAACCGTCAAAAAACAGCAGCCCTCCCCACCTTGTGCATACTTATAGCCGCCTGCCACATAAAAGGCTTTGTCTTGTATCGCGCGAAGGTCCGTCGGCACCGCCATATACCCATGATACCCATCAATCACTGTAATAGCTTGCTGAGATGCCGCCTCAACCAGCCCAGTCAGATCCTTCACGGCATAGCCCGAGTTAAAAAACACCTGGCTACAGTAAAAGAAATCATAGGTTTCATCCTTTAAGGCTTGCTTCATNCTAGACTCGAAGCTTTCAAATGGTTGGGTCGATATCTTTTTTATCTGAACCAAGCCGTCTTCTTCCATACGCTGCATCTGTCTAGCAAAGCTATAGAACTCGCTATCGGTCGTTAACACCTTCAAAGGATTTTCCCGACTGGTTTCCCCAGCNTTTAGGGATAGCAGGCGCACTAAAAATTCGTGTGTGTTCGGAGCAAAACTAATCTGAGTCGGCTCATCCAAGTTCAAAACTTCGGCGATAAGAGCTTGCAGCTCGGNGACCTTCTTNCCAAANATTCGGCCCCATTTGTGATCAACCAGGTCCCGAGTGTCATCCCAGTACTCGTTTTGGGCCGCCTTGGTAACATCGGGCCAGTAGTGATGACTATGCGCTGTCAGGTGCAGCTTTCCTTCGTTGGCCTCTAAAAACTGGGAATAAANTGGCTTATAATTCATTGCTGCTTCCGTGGTAAAAGTTGAGTTCCTTAGCTAAGCCCTCAGGTAAGTGCGGCAGTTTCGACTTTGGAACCAGGAAGGTCGAAATATCAAATAGATCAATGAAAACACGATTGTGCTCGGCCGCCTTTTTCAAATAATAGTGCCCACTTGACCCACCGGTACCGATTTTAGTTCCAAGCATTCGGTGCACCATCAAGGCATGCTGATAGCGCCAGTTCGTAAAGCCCTCGTCAATATCTATCAAGGCTGTGAGCAATCGAAACGGCAAATACAGAATCGGCTCTTCACGGTATAACGAAATAAACAAAGCACCTAACATCGCCTTTTGACTGAGCTTTCTTGCGCCTTGATCGATTTGCTGCTGATACACACCAGAATCAAACAATGACTCGAAGGTTGCCACCGTTGAATTTAGNTTTTCCACCTGATTGGCGCGCTCTTTATCAGACAGCAACGGGTTGTTTTCAATGATCGCCCGGTCCGAATCCAGCATCTGTGTGACAGACTTCCGGTATTCTTTCCAAAAATCGAACTCATTTTTTTGCATAAAAGGAGTTCTGGCCAACCAAGCATCCAACAGAACCAATAGGTTCGGCTGTTTTTCGGCCTCGTACAGTCGGTCCTGATCAGGCTTAGACAAACGCCCCATAAAGTACTGTCGATCGACGTTTTTTCGTTGATGGGTCAAAAGCCCCATTTTGATTTCGATCTCGCGAAACTGCACACTTTGAAAGCCACTGGCAGGAACAAGCAGGTCGCGAAACTCGAGGAAGTCCATCGGAGTCATTGTCTCAAGAACACGCAGTTGGCCCAAAATCAGTTTTTGAATTTCCACGACCCGCTCAAGCCGGTGAACCATTCCTGACAGTTCTTTTTCAGCCAATACGGGCTCGCGAAAGCTCATCAACACAGCATCAAGTTCGTGCAAGATCTGGCGAAACCACAGTTCGTAAACTTGGTGCACGATAATAAAAAGCATCTCGTCATGAGCTTCACTACCAAGCTCTTTACTTTTAGGATTTTGAGAATTTAAAAGCTGAGGCAGCCCAAGATAATCCCCATAATAGGTCCCTGCCATATCCCCTCCGACAATCATCACAGTCTGTTCATATCTAGCAGCGCCCCAGGGCAGGAGCAAGCATCTCTCGGAACGAGCCGCCGGAAGACCTTGAAACCGCTTTTAACCCAAATTTGCGGAGCAGCGACTAAGATATAGACGAACAAGGCCCTGGTCGTGCGGGCAGGCCCCTGCCTAAGGTAGGTCCATTTCGGCACGAGTTTTGTAGTTACAGTGCGCTGAAAAGAGGTCCCCATGAAGTTCATCCACTGTTTTTCGATTGCACTTTTGTTTGCCAGCTCAGCTGTTTTCGCGCAAGACGTCGCACCCTCCATGCTTTTTTATAAAGTCACAAAGGGCGATAAGACCTCTTATATTTACGGCGATATNCCNCACCCTATNCCCCCNAAAAACGTCCCAGCGGAACTTCAAAATGCCTTTTCAGAATCAAAGACCGTGTACACCTTAGGTACGGCCGACTCCAAAGGCATTTTGTCTTCGGAAGATCTTCAGCAACTTATTCAACTTCCCGANGGACAGACCNTACAAGAACAACTTTCACCGACTGGCAACAAGATGTTGNAGTCAATATTACAGGGGTCCTACAAGCAGCTAAACACCTATCGCCCCGGATTNATATATGAAACACTNAAAAGCATNGCCTTGATTCCACACGCCTTAAGTCACGGTATGACACCTGAGGNNTTTNTNAAAAATCAAACNGAANACTTTTTTATTTCGCTAGCCGAACTAACCGGAAAGCCCNTGNTACCGCTGTACNACGTCGACAAAGACCTTCTCAAACAACTTTTTAGCGGACTTTCTGCTGAAGGCCTTGATCGATTTTTAACNTCTCACCTTGACCATGTCTCGTTTCTATCTAGCTGCGAGCAAGGCGTGTCCGAGCAAGTCGTCAACGCCTACCCAGAAGACCTACAAGTCTACTACGATATCTGCACACCTGAAGAGATCAAAGTCCTAGAAGAAGATCTTCTTGAAATGATTAAACCAAAAATTCAAGCTGCCGCCGAGGCCGGAGACGCCTTTATTATTCTAACGTGGTCCCAAACTGCCCTAAGAGGCGGGGCGGTCTCGTTCCTAGAAGAAGCCGGGTTCCAAGTTGAAAAACAACCTGTCAGCATTNAACNNGAACCAGCTCAACAACCAAAATCACCAANCCCATCAGCTCCTTCGGCTCGCCCCTCGGCTCCGCAAAAGGATCTCTGGCAATCCACATAAATCAGGATCTGAACCCGACGACGAACTACCAGCCTAGGTGTGCTGGCATATAATATTCGACAGGAATCCTGGGGACAAAAACACGCTGACAGACCATCTGNTTTTGAGTTTTATTCCAGGCCTCAATCTGCTCGTCGTCCTTGGGGCCCATCTGACTGGCGATCGCCGAGCCCACGGCCGAACCGGCTCTACGAACCGAGCTCATGACCTTATGAACAAACAAACGTCGAGCACCCGCNCCACGGTATGGGCGCTTTTCATAGGCTTCAAACCCAGAAGTGATCAACCAAGTCGTTGCTTCATACATCAAATTTAAAAAGACGAAGCTCGTTGGGACAACCAGGTATGGCAGGGTCAGATCAAGAAAAAAGGTATGTCCTGAAGCAGCAAAAGCGGCGAACGCATCAATGGCTGTGACGGCAGGGATACCTACCGCAGCTGACAAACCTATGGGAAAAAGTCTGGCCAGTTCTGTCTTTTCGTCCCAGCGGTTCTTTATCCGCTTTGCGATATCGTCACGACGAATCCCGCTTTCCTGAAGTAAATAGGCTTTTGCGTCGGTCGATTTACCAACCGCTGCTTCGGTCAGGNCTTTTGATAANGTGTCCCCTACAATTTGCTGACCCGTCACTTGCCCTAAAAGGCCCTTACCTGATCCGGTCCCTTCGATGGAAACTTTAGAAAGGCTTGAATCCATTTCTTTCAGTATAGAGGCCGGCACGGCCACTCTCATTTCGTCCGTCACATNGTNANTAACGTTTTCAAAGTCTTTAAATAAGATTCGAGCCTGTTCATAATAAAAACTCATGAAGCGACTGGTATCGAANGCGATGTCGTTAATCACGATNCTTGAAATNCTTCGCACTTCGCTTCCNTCATAAACCGGNGGCCCAAACACCACCTCAATANCGGCCGGCACNGGAATTGTCGTGCCATCGTACCTATACCTATAGACTCGGTTATCTCTATCCGCCTTTATATCTGCTTGGCTGGTTGGGTGNGATAGCTCAACACGAGCACGATCCTCGGAATAGTCGATCATAAAACTCCGTGAAATAGACGGGACATATTGGTGCGATCCGTATACGGCTGGGTATATCTCATAGGCTCGATGACGACTTTCCGTATACCCGATGGCCTCCGGAAGTTCTTCGACACCTAG
>NYZX01000177.1 GCA_002686065.1 Pseudobdellovibrionaceae bacterium
ACCGATATTGTCTTGGGTGGAAATGCTGAAGCTTTGGCTCGTGCCGAAGTGGCTGCGGATGCCTCTGAAGAGGTCTTAAAAAATTCGATCGAAAAGTTTAAAAAGCAGTGCGAAGCCGAAAAGCAAGAAGTGCTTGCTGCCGGAGGCCTTTGCATTATCGGGACCGAGCGTAACGAATCACGCCGTATCGATAACCAGCTTCGTGGTCGTTCGGGTCGTCAGGGTGATCCGGGTGAATCGCGTTTTTATCTGTCGCTTGAAGATGATTTGATGCGGATCTTTAACGGCGAACGACTGCAAAAAATTATGACCACGCTGAATGTGCCGGATGACGAGCCGATTGAAGCCCGCATGGTTTCTCGCTCCATTGAAGGGGCTCAGCGCAAAGTGGAAGGTCATAACTTTGATATTCGTAAGCATTTGTTGGAATACGATGATGTGATGAACCAACAGCGGACGTTAATCTATGATTGGCGTCGAACCGTTCTTGCTGGTGAAGATTTAGAACGACAAGTTTTAGATCTACTTGGTGAAGTGACGTCCTTTGTGCTGGATACATTTGCTCCAGAAAACAGACGTCCTGAAGAGTGGGATTTGGATGGGCTAAAAACAGCCTTGGCTCAGCACTTTGGTATTCAAGTTGATTTGGGCGAGCGCGCCCAGTTGACGGGTGAAAAACTGACTCAATTGATCAGTGATGGTGTTAAAAAGGCCTATGAGAGCCAAAAACAGGACCTGTCGCCGCATCTTGAAAACATTCAAAAGATGCTTTTGTTGCAAACGATCGATACTCGCTGGAAGGATCACCTTCTAGGGGTTGACCGTTTAAAAGAGGGTGTGAACCTTCGAGCTTACGCGCAAAAAGATCCTTTGATCGAGTATAAAAAAGAAGCCTTTAAAGCCTTTGAGCAAATGAACTTCAACATTAAGTCTGAGGTCATTGAGAAGCTGATGAAGATTCAATTGGTGGATCCGAATCAGGCCCTTGAAATGCAACATCATGGTCCCGACCTTGATGATATGGATTACGAGGGGGCCGAGGCGTCACAAAGCTTTTTTGAGCGCGCTCCGCAGCCAAGTGCTCCGGCCGCAGCACCCATGGCATCGCCTTTTGGTGGGGCCGAGCCCGGTCCGCAAGAAATGGAGTTCGGTGGTCCGCGCGGGAATGATGCTTCGAAGTTGAATCGGGCCGAGCGACGTCGCATGGAACGTAAAAACAAGAAGCGTCGTAGATAATCGGGGGCCGCTTGTCCAGTTGCCCACACTGTCAATCTGAACTGCCGGATGATTTCGGTTTAGTCCAATGCGGAGGCTGTGGAGCCTCCGTTTTTATTGATATGGATGGGCAGGTCAGCTTGGATGACGGCCTTCCGGCCAAGGAAGCGACTGAAGAGGTGGACGCTGATCCTGTGATCGATGCTTTAGAGCCTCAGGATCAGGTGGAGTCCCCGATGGGTGATCCCTTTGGAGATGACCTTTTTAGTGAATCCGTGACGCCGGAATCAAATCCAATGCCCGAGGATCCCATTGAGCCTGCGGAATTTGAGCCAGACTTACCGGTGTTTGACCCTCTTGAGGGCGAGCCCGAAGACGAGCTGATACCAGCTACGGAGGAGGCCTCTTTTTCTGATCAGCCGATATCGGATTTTGCTGAATCAAAACCGGATTATGCTCCCGAGGACTTGTCGGAAATTAGTGATTTTGCGAACAGTGAAGTTTCCGCTGGCGGTTCGGGCTCGCTTGTCTGTCATGTTCAGATTTTGGAAATCCATGGGGCCGAACAGCGCCGGTACCTTGAAAAGCTATTGAGCTCGGACACCCGCTTAGGTTTGGATGCAAAAACCACCCTGGAGCAGGTGGAAAATGGCCGGCTCTTGTTGCGTGATCTTGCCTTGCCAGTGGCTGTGATGTTGATCAAGCAGCTTCAGGCCGCCCCCTTAGATGTGCGGTGGCAGATTAAAAGTGTCTCAGAGTAGGATTCTCTAAACCTAGGTCCAGTGGATGTCGAAGAGCCCACTATGAGTTTCTTTCTTCGTCACATCTTGTTTTTAGGCATCCTGATTTTTAGCGTCACCCTGTCGGCGGAAGAGGCCGAGCCCTTTTTAACGGGTGAACGTCTGAAGGAATACCAAGATCTCATTTTAAACTTAAACACTCTGGAGCTTGAGGTGCGAGAGCAGCGCCAAGAGCTGCGACGAAATGTTCGATTAAAAAACGCGGCTGATAGCAAGCAGCTTGAAGCCGAGTACCTTCGCGAGATGAAAACGATCTATCGAAAGATGGTTGAAAAAACCTCGAAGTATAACGAGCTTCGAACTAAATTGAAGTATCGGTTCCCGGCAAAAGGAAAGCTGGCTGAGCGACGTTATCTGCCTTTACGGGCTGAACCCCTTTCTGACTTTGAAGGGGAAACGGATATTTCACGACAGCTGTCCTCGGTACGCCAGTTGGTCGAGGTGCAGTACAAGCCCTTTATTAAAGAAGATAAAGAGCTTGAAATGGAACTGCAGCAGCGCCGTCAGAAAAAGGTTCGTCTGCGCCTGGTGCAATAGAAGCCTCCGTGAGCCTCTGGCCGTCACAATTTAGACTGAAATTGTTCTGTTTACAGGGGGGATGTGAGGGCTGACTGTCCGTAGTAAAATGCCCTCATGAGAAATCAAATCCTGGGTCTTATTTTTAGCTTCAGTCTTTTTCCAGCCGCTGTTTTAGCCATGCCGATTTGTCCTCCTATGGGGAAGTCAAAAGTGGCCATGGACCATCGACGAATGAACGATGCTTTGTATTTGCCAGCGGTCGAGTTGTTTGATTCCTACTACTACCACAACAAGGTGGATCTGAGTCAGAATCGGGATTTGAGCGCCGAAGAACGCGCGCAGATCATAAAAGACTTTCGCAACCTGGGACATAAAATTAAAGGCATCGCATCGACGATTAACGATATGACCGCGCGTCTTTCCCAAACAATGTCAGACTTGCGAAAAGTATCGGATACCGAGAAGACGGTGGAAAAGCGGCAGAACTCGATACAGAAGCATGTGCCCATGTTTTTAGAAGCCTGTGATGAGGCACTGATTCATGTTGAGGCCATTCTGATCGGAGCCGAAGGGACCTTGTCGGTTGAAGCCTTTAATGCTTCGATGAAAGAGCTTTGGATGGCGATGGCCGACATCAAGCAGGTCTTTAACCTCGGGCATATGCGCACGCCTTAGGGGTGATGTAGCTCCCTATCCACTGCCATTTGGAGTGACCGCAAGGAATGTAGTCCTGATTCCGGTGTGGGAATTTCTTTAAGGCTTGTCTTCAAAAAAATCATTAATTGAGTTTCGATCTCGGGGGAGTTTTGACTCGAGAGATGAATCAGACGAGACAGTTGCTGGTTCCGTTTAGAAATCCAAGCGGGGGACATCAACCGATTTAAATCCGCCTTTAAGTGGGAGCGCACTTCACCAAGAGCTGGAGTATCAAGTCGACGACTGGTCAGTTGGTATTCATAGTTGTTTGAGTAGGCCATAAGGCGACGCCCTGGAGGCAGGGGAAAGTCGTGCAGGCTGCGTGGATCATTTGTTAGAAACTGGTTTTCTAGCGTGGCTTTGGCCTGTTGAAATCCTTGGGTCAGCATCAGGGCTTTAGATAGTTGAGCTTGAGCGCGCTCCAGCCAGGCGCGCCGACCAGGGTCATCCGGTCTTAGGGTTGCTTGTAAAGGATCGATATGTGCGGCGGCATAGACCGAGGCCAGCGCAGCAAACACCAAAGATTCGGGTTCGGCAAAGGAGATAAACTTCACTTGGTTCCAAGCGGTAAATCCAGATCGATGATCTACCTTGGCTAAGTAACCAGGAGTCAGAATTTGATTTTGTAAAAGGGCTTCTAATATTAGCTGACCCAGTTGAGGCTGAAGCAATGGGTTATCTAGAAGGTGAAGATCTATGACCGTCATTGGGGTTAAAAACAAGGTGCGGTTACCGACCGAGTAACTTCCCCGTGATTGGGGGTCGATCAGGTCTGGATGTCCAAAGGACAGCCGAACACCCTTTAGATGGCTATCTAGAAGGCTTGCCAGATGGTTGAAAAAGGGACCGTTCTTGATGGGGACAATCCTGCGGTTGCGTCGAGAGGAGTTTTGCCTCGAAAATTGCGTGCCCGTCGCGGCAAGGTAATGAGCGGCTGCCTCATAGAAGTTCATGGGTGCTAGCTGCCCCAGGTCTTCTGGGTCCAGGCTTGAGTTCTCGGTCAGTTCGGCCAGAAATTTTGGATACTCATGGCCCTGTCGCCAGAGCTCGAATTGTTCCTGGGCCTGTTCGACCTGGCGAAACAGGGATTGCTTTTCTTGGAAGCCAAGAGCGTCGCGAAACTCAGAGCTTGTAGGAAGACTTGGGTCCGAAAAATCAAAGCTCAGTTGCTGCTTCAGAGGAATGGAAAAGGCTTCGGGACAACTGGAGGCGGCCCAACAGACTTGGGGAAGCAAAAGGCCTATCCACAAAATGGTTTTAAAGGACTGTCTTTGTTTTAGTGAGTCGGTCACAAAATGCGCCCCTGAAGGCGTCATCCTACCGGCCTGCACCCTCTGTTATTTCATTCATCTTTAGAACCCTTAAAAACTTCAAAATCTGTTCCAAGGTTCCAGGTCCTAATCCTTGAAGGGCTGAAGCAGGATCCGCATTGGATGTGTCGGGTGATCGGGTAGTTCGATTTGAAAGGCTGCCTGGCGAAGGCCCTCGTATAGCAGCTCAAAGCTTTGATGATTTCTGGGTGCTTTTTTGGCTGCAGCGACGGTCGAGCGCAGGCCCACGAGCATGTCGCGATCAAGCAGTTCATCTAGGACGTAATCGATACGTTGACGGATCGGGCGGTGCTGTAGGCGTGTCGTCGGAGGAGCGCGAAACGAGTACTGAAAGACGTTTGACTCGACTTCGATGGTTATAAAATCAGCCGGTTTTGGGGGTTGAGCTGGCTTGGGCTGTTGGGATCTTAGGCCTTTGAAAGTCGTACTTTGTAAGCCGTTTCGAGTCAGCTGATGGCGGGCTTGATGGGAATCAAAATAGCCACCTTGGCTACGAATATTGACTTCATTAAGCTCGCCCAGAAGGCGTCCCAAGGTCGCAACAATTTGACCACGGAAAAGAAAGGCCTTTGCAAAAGCTTGGTCAGCTAGCTGAAGCCAGTAATCGTAGGCTGGGGCGCCCCGGATGTAGCGCGGTGGTTGATGGGGGGCTTGGTTGGATTGGGGAAGTTCCAGCATGGCCAAGTTTAATGCTGCTAGACCAGAAAAAATAAATGCGTCGTATTCATCAAGGCTAAAGCGCTCCTCGTAGGCGGTGCTTTCCAGAAAGGGAAAGGTGTGAGACTTCACGCTGAGGTGACCTTTGTGTCGTCTGGGTTGGTTGGCACCAATCAGGTGAATGACTTCATGGCCGATCACCGGGTGAAGAAGGGGCTCGGACACGTAATTCAGATCATAGGCGACTTCGGGGTTTAAAACGATGCGATTGGTGTCGGGCTTGTAAACCCCGACCCATTGGGGCTCGGCATCCGCTGGGGGGCCAAGAGTCAGTTTGGCTTTGTTAAATTCGGAACTTAAAAGCTCAGCAAGAACATTCAAGGGGCCGGCGTCCAAGTTCGGAAGGATTTGGTAATGTGTAAGGCCCTCGCTAAAAAAATTCACGGGTAAAGTGTCTTGTTGAAGTTGGTTTCCAAGGCTGACCAGGTAGTCTTTTGCGGCCTCGGTAAAGGGATGTTTGTGGCTATTAAAAATCAGATTCGGGTTTACCATATCTGACATATGCATGGTTTGTTGGAACAGCTTTTTATAGTCCTCACTTTTTAACCAGGCCTGATACTTGTTTTGTTCGTCTTGATAGTTTTGAAAGGCTTGCTGTTGTGCGAGCTCGGAATCGGGTTCTCCTGTCCCGAAGACCTCTGGGCCGGACCAAAGCTCTTGAAGCAGACTTTGTTCGTCAGCGTCCAATGTGGGACCGGGCCCGCTAAAGCGGGGACGGGTGTTTAAGGTTTGGTCGGCGGCCCGATCTACGGCTTGTGCATAGGCTTCGTCGGCCATGGTCCAAGGTTGAAAAACAGTTTGGCAGGCCCAAATGGCGCGGCCGCCAAAACCCGCTGTGGCAGCAAAAAGCTGTGGGCTTAAAGCTAAGCCGATGAAAATGATCACAGCAGAACTGTTTTTATGCATGCTAGGCCCTTCATGAACCCCTTTGAAAAAAATACCCGATATTTGAGGTCTATCTAGGCGCTCTTGGGTGTTTGGGCTTTGGGGGCTCTAGGGATTACAGAGCAAGCGCTGTGCCAGCGGATCGAAGTTTGTTGGTTAGCGCTTTAGTTGGCGCTCCAATTGATCCGACTCTAAAAGGGCCCGGTACTTTGAGCTATCCATGGGCTGAGTGATATCCACGACAAAACCGTTTTGAAAGATCACTTCGGCTGTTTTAGGTTTGTCGTTTTGATAGAAGCGGTAAATCCATTCGTCTTGTCCCTGGTAGCGGCGGG
>NYZX01000178.1 GCA_002686065.1 Pseudobdellovibrionaceae bacterium
ATCGAACCCGGTTTCCAAGTGAGTTGGAGATTTACCCAAGCGCGATCACTTTGCTGTCTTTTGGCTTTCGATTAACGGACGGGCGATCGGCATACAACCTGGCGAAAGCAGACTGCCGGGCTCAAGGTGGGCGACTTCCGTCTAAGGACGAAATGGCGACCCTGTTGGCTTTGGGACTTTATCGCGGCGGTGTAAATGCTTTGAGCTATTCGACAAACCGCGGTTTTAAATGGGCTGTTCAGGCCAATCAGGTTTACACGTTGAACGGTGCTTCGTCAGTCGACGGTGCGACATCTTCAACCTATTTGGATTATATCTGTCTTAGGTAAAAAGCCACGGGCTTGTATCGCCGTGGCTGTCAAATGCGGATGTACCTACGGATGTCATCGGTGATGCGCACAAAAGCCGGAAAAAAGATCATCGTCATCACCGAGCCGAAGGCGAGTCCCCACCCCAGAGCCAAAGCCAAAGGGACCACAAATGGATCACTTCCTCCGAAACCAGTAAGTCGAAATAAGTAGTCCCCGTAGGCGGTCGGAACAAGGCCTGCGACGGTTGTTGTTGTCGTCAGGATGATGGGACGCATCCGAACCCCTGCTGTCTCAATAATCGATTGATCAAGGTCTTGGCCACGGGATCGAAGTGAGTTTACGAAATCGATAAAAACAATCGCGTTGTTTACGATAACGCCAGCTAGTGCGACCATCCCTAACATGGCTAGAAAGCTGAAGTACTTGTTATGAACCCAGACCGCGATCGAAACGCCCATAAACCCCAGTGGAATCGACGTTAGAATCAAGATGGGTTGAATCATATTTCTGAAAACCGTAATAAGTAGGAAGATGATCAGGGCAATAGCGAAAATAAAGGCACGCCCCAATGAGGCCATCGACTCGGCTGTGTCTTCGTCTTCGCCACCAAACAAGATTTTGTAGTCTCGTAGGTTTTCAACAAGAGGAGGCAGAGTTTCTTTTAGTTTTTGTGCCGCTTCCGTTCCGGTCAGTAGCTCTTCGTTGACCTCGGCTGATATGTTAATACGCCGGTCGAATTCATAGTGGCTAATTGAATTTACGGACTCTGATTTTTCAAAGTCTGCAACCTGGTTTAGGGGAATCAGATTACCTAAGCGGTTTCCAATTTTTAAGTTTTTTAATTGCTCTACGACTTCGCCCTGTCCTGGGGATAGCAAAACACGAATGTCGATTTCTTCATCCAATTCACGGCTGGTAGATGCGACTAAGCCTTCAAAGGATGCTCGTACCGTTGTCGCCACATCGGTGGCTGTCAACCCAAGGGCCAATAGGTCTTCGGACCGAGGTATGACATTCCATTGAACCTTGCCTGTGACATTTGAATTTCGAATATCGATAATACCCTGAATCTTTCGCATTTCGGTCTCAACCTTCACGGCCAGATTTGCCAGCTCGTCGCGGTCAGGCCCTATCAGGTTAATCGAAACCGTCCGCCCCTGGGGAGGTCCTTCTTTTTGGACCTCAAAAGTGATGCGCTCAAACTGCGGGGGATGTCCAATTCGAGATTTGACATCATCTATGATATCCCAAACTGACCGAAGTCGGTTCTGTCGAGCCGTCAAGGAAACTTGGACTTGTCCAAAATGTGACCCACGGCGGGTCTGTGGATCGTTCGGGTCTTGTTGGATGATTCCTATGGATGTGATGAAGTCTTTCATCTCGTCTTTAGGCAAATCTTTGACGACGTCTTCGACGACTCGGGTCAGCTCGGCCATCTTTTCAATCGAAGTATCCGTCGGAGCTTCTAATTGAATAAAAAAGAACTCGCCACCTTCGCCTGGAAACAGCTTGAAGCGTCCGGTGGCAAAGGTCAGTGCGCCGATGGCAAGAACCAGGCCCATACAGATACTGAGCATCCGGTAGCGCCTTTGCAAAGACCATCTGACGAAGTTTTGATATTTTTTAACCCATTTGTCGTACCAGTGTGTTTGCTTTTTCTGGCTAGGCTGATCTTCCGAGGGTTGACCTATTTGAATGAAGGGCCCAACCCACGACACAAAATGTGAGGGCATGATGATAAAGGCTTCGAAAAGTGAGAAGAACAGGGCCAGGATGACGACCGAAGGAATTTCATAAATGAAGGCTCCAAACACCCCTGTCATAAACAGCATCGGGCCAAAAGCAGAGACGGTCGTTAAGATGGACGATAATACGGGGATGAAGACTTCGCTAGCTCCGTCAGTCACAGCTTTGACCAGATCGTCTCCGGATTCGATATGTCGCCAAATGTTTTCGCAAACCACAATGGCGTCATCGACCAGCATTCCAAGAACAATGATCAACCCAAGCAGGCTAATCATATTCAGAGACTGACCCGTCAGATACATCACTCCGATCGTCGATAATAAGGCCAATGGGATCCCGACAGCGACAACAAGCGTGACCTGCCAAGGTAGAAACACAGCCAACATAATTAAGACCAGTAGAAGTCCAACAGCAAAGTTAGATCCCAGGGTCTTGATGCGGTTTCTTAGATAGACGGTGAAGTCCCTCGTGAAGCCAATTTCGAACCCTTGATCCAGGCGAGGACGAAGCTCATCGATGGCGGCTTCGATATTTTCAACGACTTGTATGGCGTCGGCATTTCCTTTTTTTGCAACACTCAGCAAGATGCCACGCTTACCATTGGCTTTGTAGAGACGCTCGGGTTTGGCGAGAGACTCGTAGACTTTAGCGACATCGGCGACCGTGGTGTTGAACCCGGCCTGGTTTGATTTCACGATGGTCTTATAGATGTCGTCCAGGCTTTTGTATTCGGCGTCTGTTTTTACCAAGATCTCTCGCCCTTGGGCCGAACTAGTGCTTCCTGCTGGTAAGGTGATATTTTGCTGGCTGACGGCTGCGACGATATCGGCAAGGCTGACTTGGCGGTTAGCTAGCTTCACGGGATCGACTTCGATGCGGTACTCACGCTTGAGTTCACCGATTTTTCGGATGCTAGCGACGCCTTTGACTCGTCGTAGCTTGTCCGAGATGTACCGTGCGACTTCGCGTACCTGAAGATCGCTTTTGGTTTCGCTGGAAATCGTCACGTCAATAACGGGCATCTGTGTCGAGTCCACTTCACGAACGATGGGGTCTTCGACGTCGTCCGGAAAGTCATCGATTTGATCGATCACCTGGCGAATATCACGATTTGTTTTGGTCTGGTCGCGAGCATCTTTGTCGAGCTGTAGAATGATAACTGCTTGGCTTTCTGTTGCGGTTGCGAACACCTTCTTTAGGCCATCGACCTCGCGAATGGCTTCTTCGATCGGGTTTAGAACCAGCTTTTCGACCTGTTCGGGGGATGAGCCTGGTAAAACGGCTGTGACGACCGTGGTATTAAAATCAATATCCGGCCACAGGTTTCGATTGATGCTGAAAAGTGAAAATAAGCCCACACCAAGTAGAAACAGGGTTAGCAGGTTGCCAAATAAATGTTCTTTTGCGAAAAAGCCTATGATGTGTCGCATGCGATCTTTTACCAGGTTACAGAGATTGCGTTGAGTGCTTTTTTAAGGAACTAAGACCTGCTAGGCTTAATTGATATGGATCTAAAAACCCCCTGGAAAAAGACAACCTTGGTTTCGATGGACCTGGAAACGACAGGTAAATATCCCTTGCAAGCCGATATTTGCGAGATGGCCGCTGTCAGTTGGTCAGAAGGTGAAATTCAAGAAGAATATCAGACTCTTATCAAGCCAGTGGATGATATGCGTCCGGAGGTCATTGCGATTCATAATATCACTGAGGAAATGGTCGCCACCGCTCCGCCGATTGCCGAGAAGGTCAGCGAGTTTCACCAGTTTATTTCGCAAGGCGTTTGTGTGGCCCACCATGCCCCTTTTGATATGGGATTTTTGTCCTATGAATTCGAAAAGGCAAAATTGCCTCTGCCGAAACTTCCGGGCTTGTGCACAAGTTTGCTGTCGCGCGCACTTATTACGGACACTAAAAATCATCGCCTAAGCACCCTGGCGGAACACTTTCAAATTGAGGTTGGGCAGGCACATAGGGCCTTGGACGACTCTAAAACCTGTTTGCAGGTTTTGTTAAAAATTTTAGAGACACACTTGCCAGATGCGACATTGGAAGAGGTCTATGAGGCTCAGTTAGAAGCTTTACCTTGGAGCTCGTTTTCAGTCGATAAGGTGAGATTCACATCGGACTGGGCCAATCTTGTTGAGGCCATCGAGCAAAACCGTGCGCTTCAAATGACTTACCTTGGTGGCTCACGTCCCGGCCAAGAGCGCGAGGTCTTTCCGGTGGGTTTGGTGCTTCGTCCGTCCGACGCTTTTGTGGTTGCTAAAGAGCCCGGCCGTCTTCAACCCAAGCGCTATATGCTTCAAAAGATTCAGTCCTGTCATTTCTAGTCGGCTACAATGTTGCTGGAATTAAAATCTTAGTGTCGAACTGCTATTCAAAAAACGTCCTGAAATGATAAGTCTATGAAAGTGTCAAACTGTTGTAGTTTTGATTTGAGTCCCTCCTAGAGAGGATCTCGCTGTTCTGGGCCTCCTTGATATCCTGTAAGTGGGATTTCGAGGAGATAAGCGCATGGGACATGGGAACTTTACTATTTCGAGCATTGGAAAGAGCTGTCTTTCATTAGCTGCATTGTTTTGTTTTGCAGGCTGTGGTGCCTCAGATGGGGACGGCACAGATACGGTCACGGAAATCGCTCAGCCAGAAATGGCTCAGTCACTATTTGATGTAAATATGTATCCGCTGAACAAACTTGTTTGTGACCCATTTGATCCCGGCTCGAACCCAGAAGAGACAAACAAAGGGCTTCGAACAGAAATCTTTTACCGTGAAGCAAGCCAGCCGAAATGGACGTCTGTGAACTCCTACATCGAAAAGGGAACTAAGTCGTCTAAGACGTTATTCTTTTCTGATTTAAATGTTCCGACTCGCCTTTTTAGCGAAGGGTTTCCAACGGAATCAGGTGGTATCGTCGAAAACGATCAAGGTGACCCACTGTTTGAATACTTCGCTTTAAAGACGGAAACTATTCTAAAACTAGGTTCTGATGATGAGCCTGGTCTTTACGAGTTCGCTGTTTTGTCAGATGACGGGTTCGTCTGGACCTATCGTGACAAGGACGGGGTCTATAAAACTCTTGTCGATAACGACGGTAACAATCCCACGCGGATGGGTTGCGGTGTTGCAACGATTGAAATGACAAAAGAGACCGAAATCATCATGGAAATGCGCTACTATCAAGGCCCTCGTTACCATATTGCTCATGTGCCGATGTGGCGCAAAGTTGAGGAAAGTTCTGGGCGTGTTGGTGAGTCCGAATGTGGTAAGGCTGGTAACAGTCGTTATTTTGACCCGAACAATAACTCGAAGCCGACGAATGTTTACAAGGGGTTGTTGCAGCGAGGGTGGAAGCCCTTGGATTCTGAAAACTATTTTCTGCCAGCGGTTGCCTTGTTTAATCCATGTGTGACGGGTGTGGCCCCTGTTATTAGTGGCATGGATGTGAACGAATCCTTTGAGGGGGTGGGAGTTCTTGTAACTTGGAACACGGATATCCCGGCGACATCACAGGTACGTATCGTGAACGTGGCGACGGGAGTCGAGCAGTTGACGACCAGTGATAATTTTCTACGTACATCACACCAGGTGTTGATTGAAAACCTTGAACAGGGCCAGCAGTACTTATTGCAAGCTGTTTCGGTATCAGACACTTTTGGTAAAGGTATAAGTCAGCCTGTAACGATCAATTACTAGAATCAGAAACCATCTTCGGTTCTGTTGGGGCCTCGGAATTGTCGAGGTCCTCGTCTTCGGGAATCGGTTCGCCATCTAATGTGGCAATATGTTCTTCTTCACGAATTTCTATCAATCGTTCACGTAGTTTCTGAGCTAGCTTCTCGAGTTCAGAAAACTCGTCGCTTTTTCGGACTCGAAACACACGTGAATTCCCTTCTAGAAGTTCTTCTGCGTATTTACCGAAGGCGTAGACTGGTCCTGCTACGCGGTGTGAAAGAATTCGGCCAATCAGGAACAGAATCAGAACAAAACCAGCTGAGATGATCAAAAAGGTAATTAAGAAAGGGCGTAAGAATCGGCGTTCGAAAATCATTGGGTTTCCAGGAACCAATTCGTCGATGGTTACCTGTAGGTAGGTGTACGAGTAGACGCCACTGATAATCGAAAATCCTAAGCCAATTCCAATCAAAATGAAAATGTATTTGGTTTGGAAACGGCGGTTGACCCAAACGCGCTTTCTCGAATTATTTTCTGGCCATAGCTGGGAGCCATCTCGAATTAAAGCCCAGACCACCATAAAGTAACCGACCCACTGAATGGCATCGGCAAGGTTGAATGCCGGCGTATGGGTTCCAAAACCTTTTAGGACAATAAAGTCGATGACCGATCCCCAAATAATACGGTCGGTGACATTACCAAGAATTCCACCAAGAAGAAGTGATAAGCCCATACGTAACAGCATTGAGCGCATAGGTAGCAAGTATTGGATCGAGGCGTAGGCGAAGATAAGAAAAGCTCCGCCCGTTGATAAAGACACAATTCGAAGGATGGCTGGTAAGTCGGAAAACATCCCAAGCATCGCGCCCGGGTTTCGGTGAAAGACCAGTCCAAGCGGACCGTAAAACTTGATAGTGCTCAATGTTTTGAGTGCCCATTGTTTGGTTCCTGCGTCAATAATCCACGCAATAAAAACCGCTCCAAGTATAAGTAACCAATCTCGCTTTTTGACCATGGTATAAGTCTAAACTATGCTTTCAGTGGGGCCTATCCCTACCATTTGAACTCGACTTTAGGAGATACACCTTTGCGATTTACAAGACGAAATACTGTGACACTTCTTTTCTTTGTGGGAACTGTATTTCCCGCGGTACAGGGCTTTTGTGCGGAAAAGAGTTTAGCTGAAAAGCTGGATAAACTTGTTGTGGCCAGTGGTCTTAAAAAGGGTGACTTGGGCTTAAGTGTTGCTGTCTTGAGATCTGAAAAGTCGGGTGCCGTTTATCAATTGAACGCCGATCAGCAGCGACTTCCAGCTTCGTTGACAAAAATAGCTACGGCCTATGCGGTGTTAAAGCGGCTGCCGGGTGACTTTAAGGTGTCGACTCAGTTACTGACGTCGGCTCCATCAGAAAAGGGTGAGATCAAAGGAGACCTGATCTTAAAAGGTCATGGCGACCCGGCCTTTGTCTCTGAGCACCTTTGGGTGCTTGTGGGAAAGCTTCATCGGTCTGGGGTTCGAAAAATACTAGGTGATATCGTTGTTGATGATACTTACTTTGATCAGCAACGATTCGACCCAAGCCGAACTCAAACCAGAGAAGATCGTGCTTATGATGCTCCGGTAGGAGCGATGTCATTTAACTGGAATTCGGTCACCATCTACGCGTCCCCTGCGGCAAATGCCGGAGACCCGATGGATGTTCAAGCCGAGCCAATGTCAGATTACGTTCAATTGACCAACCGCACTCAGACACGTCGACGAGGGCAGTCAAAGAACCTATCGACCTCACGAAGTGATCGAAGTGATGATCAGGTCGGTGACCAGTTCATTATTAAAGGTGGGATCGCTGTCGGTGAAGATGAAAAACGTTTATATCGAAGTGTTCGGTACCCCGGCTTATGGAGTGGCTACAACCTGAAGGCTTTCTTGGAGGACCAAGATATTATGGTCACAGGACGGGTTCGGAAGGCTCAGGCTCCGAGTTCGGCGCGAGTTTTGGTGGAGCAAGAAAGTAAACCCCTCCGTGAAATGGTCGCTGACCTCATGAAGTTCTCCAATAACTTCGTTGCCGAGATGCTGACAAAGCACTTATCTATTGTTGCTGGTGAGACTCCGGGAAATCTGTCGTCGGGAATGCAATCCATCGTTTCAGAACTTGTTAAGGCTGGAATTCCAAAAGATCGCTTTCAGCTTATTAATCCGTCGGGGCTGACTCGAAGAAATAAGATGGCACCCTCGGACCTTCGGAAAGTTCTTGAAGAAGCCTATCGGGATTTTCGAATTTCCTCGGAGTTTGTATCATCGCTTCCTGTAGCCGGTACCGACGGGACTCTTGAGCGTCGTATGCCTCAGGTCAAGGGGTGGGTTCGTGCTAAGACGGGTTTGTTGTCAGGTGTGGCTGGTCTAGCTGGTTATGCTGGGCGTCCGAACGGCGAGATTCATGTTTTTAGCTTTATTTTTAACGGCTCTAATAAACAGCGTTGGTCTGCCATGGAGCTATTTGATAGACTGGCAGCACAGCTTGCTGACGAGGAGTAAGGATGCTTAAAGGTCTAGGACTGACGATTGTTTTGTTTTCAAGTGCATTGGCCTTTGGGAAGAATCCCACTCCGGTGATGTTCTCGGATTTACAAGCCGAGCTCCCTGAAACCAGGCGTGCGTTTCGTCCCCCAACCTATGAGGGGCAAGAAGATGCTTTGGGGTACTCACCTCAAGCCTTTGCTGTTCCTCCAGGAATGGAGGCCCGAGTTTCTTTTTGGATAGATATCTATACCAAGTACAGTACTGATCAGGGTTTATTGCATGACTCTCGTTATCCCGAGATTGTTTATGAGTCTGTAGATTTTCGTCCGATCATGCAGAACGAAGCTTTAAATTCTTATCAGAAGCAGGCGGCTCGTCGGCGCTTAGTGAAGGATCGCAAGAAGGATATTGAGCAGCGGCTTAAACGGCTCCAAAAGTATTCGAGTCCCGTTGGGCTTCAGGGCGAGGATTTGCGTTATTGGTACTTGTTTGATGTCGTGGATGAACCTAATAAGTTTCGGCAGGCCTCCCACTCGTCTCGACTGCGGTTTCAGCTGGGGCAAAGCGATCGCTTCGTAAAAGGTATTTTCTATTCAGGTCGTTATCTTGAAAAGATGGAAGCGATATTTCGAGAAGAAGGGCTTCCCATCGAGCTAACTCGACTTCCATTTGTGGAGAGCTCGTTTAACGTCAAGGCGATGTCTCGGTTAGGGGCCAGCGGAATTTGGCAATTTCTTCGGGGGACAGGTCGTGAGTACATGAGGATTAACGCTTCGGTCGACGAACGTAACGACCCGCTGACGGCAACGGCTTCAGCAGCGAAGAAAATGAAAAAGAACTATAATATGTTAGGTAATTGGCCGCTTGCGGTAACGGGGTATAACCATGGCCCCTATGGAATGCGGCGAATGGTAAAGCGTTACGGAACATCAGATATTTCAGAACTTATTGAAAAGCGTCGAGGACGCTTCGGTTTTGCATCGGCCAACTTCTATGCCAGTTTCTTGGCCGCGGTGGAAGTCGAGAAGCGTGCTAAGGCTTATTTCGGTGAAGTCTACTGGGATCTTCCGCGTGACCTTGAAAAGCTAAGGCTGACCAAGAACATCAGTGTCGAAAGCTTAGTGAATTGGTTTGATGAAGACGAAGCTTTGACCCGTGAGTCGAATTATCACATCCGCCGAAGTGTTTGGAAGGGGCAGGTCAGTTTGGGGCGTGGCGATTTTGTTTGGGTTCCCAAAGAATCTTACGCTCGGGCTGAAACTGAAATGAACAACCTGACATCGGTGGCTTTGTTCAACGGAAAAATATATAAGGTGTCTCCTGGAGATACTTTATCGGGGATTGCAAATCAGTTTGGTGTTCGTTTAAGTAAATTGATTCAAGCAAATAACAGCGTCAATCCACGCCGACTTCAAGTGGGGCAGAAGTTAATCATTCCAACACCATAATCTAAAAACCTCTGTTTAAGCGGCTTTTGGGGGCTTCGTAGAAGGTGACTGTTGCTGGTCGCTCGAGTCAGTGGCCTTTTTGTTGCTTAGGTAACGATATAGGATTTCCATGGCTTTAATAGATTGCTGTCCACGGATCGTTTTCATGTTTTTTTCCATCTCTTGTTCGACAACCTTGTTTGCCGAGGCGGATCTCTTTGCTAAATCGGTGACGCTTTCTGCTTGGTCGGCGTTATCGCGGGTTGATTTGTCGATCATCTCGATGGCTTCTTCAACAGACTGAATTCCATCACGTTGTTCGCGGGTCGCTTCAACGATATGTGAAACTTGATCTTTGATGCCGTTAAT
>NYZX01000179.1 GCA_002686065.1 Pseudobdellovibrionaceae bacterium
CACCCCTCGCTCGAGAGCGTTTCCCATCAAGCTTGTATCTTCAGACGAGCCCGTCACATCCAGGAAAAAACGAGATTCATTTCGTTTCAAAAACTCATAAACGTCCTTTTGGGTGACACCAGGCTCGACCTCGATCAAGCCAAGCTCTGGGTCGTAGGACAAAATCCGGTTCAATTTGGACAGGTTTAAAACCACCGCATCGGCTGGGGGAATCTTTGACCCCATCCCCCAGTTATAGCCGGTACTTAAGGGGTACAACGGCCTCCCAGTCACATGAGCCTCTTCAAGGAGGCCTTTTACTTCGCCCCAGGTCGCAGGCAGAACCTCATCAACGGGCTTTTGATTAAAGAAACCCAGACTGTTTGAAACTGTTGTTCGATAGGAAGAGTCGACCATAGATTTACGGTATCAGGCGTCGAAATTTTCTGTAAAGACCAGGTGAAACTAAGTGTTTCCAACTGTTTTTCCTTTACTTTTGCCGTTGCCACGACTGTAGTGGCGACATGGAAAGACGATTAGAAAGTGTTTACCACTATCACAATTACCGGAACATTATCGCCGATGATTTTTCACGCCGCGCTTCTATGAATACAGCCTACTCACTCAGAGGCTACGCCCGAGACCTTGGAGTCTCGGCCGGCTATCTATCAAAAGTTCTGAATGGCAAACAACATATCCATGTCTCCAAAGCCCGTAGCCTGTTTGAAAAAATGGGCTTCGACGACGTCGAGGTCGACTTCCTTGAAGAGCTGACCAAAATGAATACGGAAGAAAACCCCGCACTAAAAGAGCAAATCTATACCGATATCCTTGACCAGTATCCGGTCGCTCCCCTCGTCGACAAAAACGGTGAATCCGCCGTCACAGAAAACGCCGTCAACTTTTTTACCTATGGACTTGCCCGAGATATCCGAGACCTGGATTTGTTGCGACAGGTGTTAACTAAAATCAACGTGACCGACGCTGAAATTGATTCGGCCCTTGCCCGCCTGGAAGAGGACGGTTTTCTTCAGATTAAAGGCCACGAAATCATCATTACCAATGAAGAATTTAACCTGATTAGGGACCACAAAGATTTTTGTCGATTCGGCCGAAGCCTGGCAGACCTTTTATACCGTCGTTACGTCGACCGGGGAGTTTCTCGATTTCCCGACTCCGTCGCTACGACACTGATACTTGGATACGATAGTGAAACCTTAGATCGCGCTCGGGAGATGAGTGACCAATACCGCATGGGCCTGATGCGCTTATCAGAAAAGGTCCGCAAACCCACGACCTTTTTATTCCTTAGCAACTTGTTGCTTGAAGAAGAACTGAGCTTCGAAGGGCTTGAGGATCGCGAAAGTCCTATGTTTCAACCAGATAATCTATAGATTGGATGACGAAGAAAGCTTCGCCGGCAGGCAAATGAACGACAGCTTCGTCATCGACCTGCTTACCCAATAAGGCTTTGGCCATCGGCGATCGCCAACTGATCCACCCCTTCGCCGTATCCATTTCATCCTGACCAACGATACGATAGGTTTTCAACAGGCCGTCTTCGTTTTCAACGGCAACAGTGGCGCCAAAAACCACTTTGTCTGTCCTTATCTGGGCGACATCAACGACCTCGACATCCTCAAGGCGCTTTTTTAAAAAGTGAAGTCGGCGATCTATCTCACGCAGTTTCTGCTTGCCATAGATGTAGTCACCATTTTCAGAGCGATCACCATTTCCAGCTGCCCAAGCCACAGTTTCAACAATCTTAGGTCTCTCGACTCGAAAAAGATGGTCGTATTCGGCGCGTAACTTATCGGCCCCTTGTTTCGTAATATAGTGCTTAGCCATCGGACTACTATATATGCCGAAACAAAATTTCGCGAGCAGGAATTTTCACATCCAACTTAGCTAGGACTGTAAAAACTCCACCTAGCTTACGGTCAAGAAAGACCAACTCACGCGGTGGTGTACGAAGTCGAAACCCAAGAATCAGCTCACGTCCTTTTTCAAGCACACGACTTGGTAAACGGGACACGCCCCAATCATAGGGTTGATGATCTTCCTCAAAGGGCTCAACAATCATCATACAAAAATCTTTAAACAAGGACTGAAGCTGTTCGGGGTCGCCGTCTCGGATAAAACCCAGTTCGGAGGCCGCCGCCATAAAGCCCTTCATGTCGTTTTTAGCTAAAGAGCCGACCATTTTTATATAGGGAATTTTAAATCCGTCGTCGACCTTTCGAACGGCTCCAAAGTCCAATGTCACTAAGGTATCTAGCCCACCCTCATCGTCGATAAGCACCCGATAATTTCCAAAATGCGGGTCCGTTTGAACCATACCCCAATGGAATAACTCGTAAAAATACAGCTCTAAGAAAATCGTTCCCAACCGGTTTCTGCGCTCTTGGGAAAGCGCCAAGACCTTTGGATCGTCTAAGACACAACCGTCGATAAACTCGGTCGCGATAACCTGCTGTCCAGAGTAGCGATCATAAATTGATGGGACTTTGACTCCCTCTAAATCTTTCGCCTTCTGTTGATATTCTTTGGTTAACTGTTGCTCGATCGGATAATTTAGCTCTTGAACCAGCATATCCCTGACCTCAGCAAACAAAGAGTCCGTCGATACCGACTTCGGGATGATATTTGCCATGTTTAAAAGTGACCTTAAAGCTTTTAGATCACTGTCGACCGCTTTATTGACACCTGGATACTGAACCTTCAAAGCCAGCTGTTCCCCGGTGGCTTTGATTGTCGCACGATGAACCTGTCCAATCGATGCACTGGCGAAAGCCTCTTCTTCGATATCCAGTTCTTCAAGGTGTCGAATCCCAAATTCGTTGACTAAGATTTCATAAATTCGATCGTAGTCTAACGGGGGCGATTGGAACTGCAAGGTCTTCAAAACCTCGTTTGCTTGCGGGGGAAGAAAGTGCTCCCCGTAGGTCGATAACAGCTGCCCGGCTTTCATCAGGCTGCCCTTTAACTGCCCAAGCTCTTTTGTAAATCGTTCGATTCGATCCGAAAGGAATTCGTCATATAAATGTTTTTTTACTTTTTCGTCAGCTAACATCCCCGTCACAGCCTGACCGGCCCACTTCGCACCGGTACCTAGCCCCATTCTCGCAAGGCTAAGTGTCCGACTAACGGTTCCCGATTTGATGTTTTTCAGCGTCTTTTTTGGCTTAGACATGACATCTCACTTACTTTGATCGGAACAAATGAGCCAAAACCTTGCGGCGATATTGGAACATCTGATCGATACTGGCGTCGACAAGACCTCCGCCAACAAACTGACCAAGGCTGGACATTGGCACCTTATAACGAATGTGATCCTCAATCAAAGTTCCACCTTTCAAAGACGAAAATCGATGGCTGTGCTGCCAGAACTGATAAGGGCCTCGGTTTTGAATATCAACAAATTCACGCGGGGGATCCCACTTCAAGATTTCGGCCTGCCACTTTAATGGAAGCCCTTTCATACTTAACCGATAATCGATTCTGGTTCCCGCATCGACCTGCTCGGTCGATAACCCAACCATTTGAAAACCCATTTCAGGTGGAGTCAGGGTTTCCAAGTTTTTTGGGTCCGAGAAAAAGCGAAAGACCTGCTCTATGGGCTGATCCACCCACTGATAAAACTGTCGTTGCTGTTCGACGATGCCGTTCGGATACAAATCTTGAAAAGCCTGGCTGAGACGCTGAAACTTAAACTCAAACCCCAGCTTCTGAGATTTCGACGGAACCACTTTCTGGCTCGCTAAAAGAAAGTCAGCCATCTCACCTTTGACCAAGCGAATAGCTGCCTTGGGTGTCGGAAGAACAGCGGGACGCCCGACCTGATCAGCAAAGGTCTGCATAAAGTCCTTATTCCTTTCTGGAAAAGGCGCAACACCATTCAGAGGACCATGAACTTCACGGTTTGAAAGAGCAAACTCAATCATTCGGCACAAGTCTTTAATATGAATCCAGCTCATCCACTGACGGCCATCTCCTAATGGTCCAGCTCCACCCATAGCTACAATGGGTTCCAGCTCTTGCAACGCCCCGCCGTCACGCCCCAAGACCACCCCCGTTCGCAACGTCACTTTGCGTAGGTTTGGCAGCTCAGAATCAAACAAGGCATCTTCCCAATCGCGACAAACAACCGATAAAAAATCGTTCCCAGCAGGCCGGCCGACTTCGACCTTGTCTTCACCGGTCTCTCCATAAAAACCAATGGCGGAACCACAAACAAATGTATGGACCTGGGGAAACCCACTGCCCTCAGATAAGGCTTTGACAAGCAAACGAGTCGAATCGACCCGTGACGAATAAATCCGCTTTTTGACCTCATCCGTCCACCTTTGAGAAGCAATTGACTCGCCGGCAAGGTGAACAATGGCTGAGACCCCTTCTAAGGCCGCTAAATCCAACTGATTTTTGGACGGATCCCAATGAAAGGCCTTTACAGGCCACCCAAGGGCCTCTGCTGCGCCCTCTGGATTTCTTGTTAAAACACTGATTTCACAGCCTTTTTCAAAAAGAACCGGCAACAAGTGGTGCCCAATAAATCCGGTCGCACCCGTAATCAAAACCTTCACACTGCCTCCTATACGAGGTATCTCTGCGTCCCTCTTGTTAGACATTTATTAGACAAAACATCGACAAGATATGGCTACAGGCGTAGTCTACTAAACAACAAGGAGTGTCTCATGAGCCTCGAATTGCTTACAATCAAAACCGTCTCGCGTTTGACAGGGATTAGCTCGCACACACTTCGGGCCTGGGAGCGCAGGTACGGAGCCGTCAAACCAAGTCGAAGCCCCTCCGGTCAGCGAAGCTATTCGATGGAAGATGTCGAACGTCTGCGCTTACTTAAAAGCCTTGTTGATAAAGACTTTACCATCAGTCAAATCGCCGACCTCGCTCAAGAAGACCTTGTTCAATTGGCAACGAAGGAAGCCGCGATGACCAACCAGCTGGCCCCGAGCTCGACAATCACGCCTCAGCTAGCGGTTGTCGGACAAGAACTTCCGCCCAGCGGGATTCAGCTATCACCAGGGATGAACTCGAACATCGTTCAGACAATTTTAAACTGTCTTCAAGACTATAAGTTACCTGAGTTAAACGAACTGCTGACCCGAGCCAAGTTCACTCATGGTGCACGGGATTTCGCCTTGATGGTTTGTGGACCTTTAATGCGTAAAGTAGGGCAAATGGTCGCCGTCGGAGAAATGGACGTTTCCCAGGAGCATGCCCTTTCGGCGCTGATGAGAAACCAGATTGCTCAGGTGATTCAAAGCTTGCAGTTCAATCCCTTGGCTTTGAAGCCTAGCTTTGCTTTCGCGACCATTGAAAATGACTTACATGAATTCGGAATCCTAATCAGTCATGTTTTGACCCTAAGTCAGGGCCTGCATACCAACTATCTTGGAGCCAACCTACCAGCCACATCCTTGGTATCAGCTTCCCGAGCCTTAGGAGCCACCCATATCGTGATCGGTAGCGCGAAGCTATTTCCCGACTGGGAGTCCAACCCATTAAAAAGCTACTTAGACACGCTGGATGCGAACCTCCCCAGCGGAACCGAGGTTTGGGTTGGCGGACGATCTCCAGTGCCAACCGAAGACTATAAAATGGGGATTCGGACGTTTTCAGGTTTTGAAGAGTTCGACCGAGCCATTCAAGAGTTGGCCGAGCGCACCCCAGCCACACGACTTGGTAGCCCGGCTTTACAAAACTTTTAACAACACTTAGAAGCCAAAAGCGAGCTTAAGTGCAATTTTGTCCGCATCAAAAACACGCGAGTACTGAACCACTCCACGAATAAGAAGAAGATTCACTTCCATTCCGCCGAAGTACTCAAGCCCCGAGACATCGGCATCGGCCTGGCTGGCTGTGGTGTAGCTTGTATCAAAGATCGAGCCTTCACCATTGACCCCAAGTTCCCCGGAAGCATTTAAAAAGCCAACACCAACATAAGGCTCTACAACCAACAAGTTTTTAGAAAGAACCAGCTGAGCGCCATAAATTGTATTGCTGTACTCGATCGTACTTGTCACGGCCCCGCTTGTACTGGCGTTGTTAATAATCTGCGAGTAGCTTAGATCACTTTGAGTCCCATGAACTCGAATCGCTAAGTCGATGGGAAAACCCGCCAACAAAGTTTCGGTCAGCGTCCACTTCGCAGCAAGCCCCATCGTTTTGAAGGTAAAGTCCTCGGCGTCGACTTCAGGTAAAAAACTAATTTCTCCGGTAATCCCAAAAGGCAAAGACACCTGACCCACAAGGCTAAGGTAAGGAACCTGATCAAAATCACTTGTTGGATCATTTTCTTTGGTTAAACGCTCCAAATTAGGTGTGGAGACCAAGCCACCAACAAGAGCCGCTTCAATACCAAACACAGAACCCAATGGCGCCGCTGAAGACAACGGACTGTGTGAGAACACCGCCGAAAAGTCATGGACAACATCTTCCAAGTCCGATTCATTGATGGAATCAAGGTTTGGCGTCTGCGCCACCGCCGCCGTTGTTAACAATGTCATCGCAAAAAATGTGAGAAGCGCCTTATACATAATTCCTCCTTGAGTCCCTATCCAACCCAGATAGTTTAATCGAGGAGGCTGACCTTGATAAGGACTAAGGGTGATTAGCGAGGATCACTCGACGAAGACCCAGAGCTTTCAGGCGACGACGCAAATGGCTGCTTCCAGAGGGCGACTAATTCAGTCGAAGTTTTGTCTTGAAAACCTTTAATCCCTAAAACCAGACCCATCTGGCCTCGCTGAGACTGATCCCTGTAGGTCCGAAACAAGCGATCCCACAAAGAGATATTAAAACCAAAGTTCGAGTTGGTCTCCGACTCTGTTTCAGAGTGGTGAATTCGGTGCATGTCCGGAGTCACCACCAACCAGCGAAGCCATCGATCCACACCTATTGGTAGCGCCAGATTTGCGTGGGTAAAAAACGTCATTCCTGCCAAAACGATTTCAAAAATAAACACACCGACAGGATGCGCCCCCAGCATGAATATGACGGCAAACTTATAAGCCATTGAAAGCCAAATTTCTACAAAATGAAACCGAACCCCACTGGACACATCTAAGTGCTGATCGGTGTGGTGGACTCGATGAAGGCGCCACAATAAAGGTATCCGGTGAGTCGCCACATGCTGGATAAAAAGGGCTAAATCGAAAACAATCACCGTCACCACAACCGACCAAGTATCTGCGAGCTGAAGTTGATTCAATGCCCCCCACCCTTTTTGCATGCACAAATCAGAGAAAGCCACCGCAGTCACCGGCAAAAAAAAGTACAGCCCTAAGTTATTCACTGCCGCCATGGCCGCATGAACACCCCAGCTTTGATAGCGCCCTTGAGGACGAGGCCGCCTCGCAAACAGCTGCTCAAGCAGAAAGCACACAGTAAATATCGCGAGCAGGACAAAAACACTGTTAAAAAATAACCAGAACATACAAACAGCCTAACAAACCTTTTTTCGACCCGACGAAAACTAAAGTTTCGACTTCAATAGACGGACATCACGCTTAAAAGCGGAAAGATCATCAGGCCCGGCCGAAGCACCGTATCGTAAATCAATATAGCTTTTAAAAACCTTTTCGCTAAGGCTCATAAGATCACCTATCGTTGGGCGGTCCGAATAATTTTTTGCCAAAAAAGTATCGACGCGGTCGCTGGTCTGCAAGGGGCCTTCGAAAATTTCATGCTGAAACCCCTTATTGGAAAGTGACCGCAACAAACTATGATAAGTCGCCAGGGTCGGATCGATATCCGTCGCAAAGTAGAAACGAAGAAGCCGATAAAGCAGTAGCAAAGCCAATATGCCCATGATTACGAAAAGGACGAACACCCAGCGTTTTCCAGACTCAACACCCAAAGACTTTAGAAACTCTTTTTGGTACTCGAAATCATACTTCAATAAAAATTGAGTCCAGTATAAGTCAGCTTGGTCCCAAACAAGGTTGGCACGCTCGGCCCACTTTCTGATCTCACTGACCCACTCGGCACCAATATAAGGTTCGACCTGATCCACTCCTGCCAAGCTCATTTGGTCACGAAAGAAATTTTGCCCGCCTCGATCGATTCGATCCGGCGCGACCATAATCGTCGGATCGACCCGAACCCATTCACCATCGACATTGTATTCCACCCAGGCATGTGCGTCAGAATACTTCAAAATGATGTAATCCTGAATCAGCCCTGGCTCGCCACCTTGAAATCCAACCACAAGACGGGCTGGAATCCCTGCAAATCGAAGCATGACACCAAAAGCCGCGGCAAAGTGCTCGCAGAAGCCCGTTTTCGTTTCGAACATAAACTGATCAATCGTTTCCGACGGATTTGGCGACAAGGTGTATCGAAATTCCTCGGTTGCGAAATAGGTCATCAACTTTGAGACTAACTGGCGCTGCGAGCTGGACTCCAACCGAATCTGGTCAACGATCTCCTGAGTGCGGGGCGCGCTCACACGGGACACATCCAAATACTGGGCGCGCTTCCAATTGGTCAGCCGCTCTTGGTAGGTCGGCAAGGATTTCACCCGATAAAAGAACTTATTCGTGATCGGAAAACGTGTTCGAAAAATCCGCGAGTTCCCTTGCATCACAGATACCGAACGCCCCTCGGATGGAAGCTTCATTCCGATAGGTGCGTCAACACCGAACAGCCAATTTTGATTCGTTGGCTCAAGAAACACCTCTTGCACTAAGACACGGGAATCCTGATTGTCAAAGTTGCCGCGGAAGCGACGAAGCCCGGGATCTCCCTCGGTCCATTTTAAACCGTGAGCTTCAGAAAGCACCCCTCCTCGAAAGTACAGATCCCGTCGCCCAGGGACACTTTGATTCGGAAACGAGACCCGAAAGGCCAATTGATTGTTCGAAGCTAGCTTCGCGACACTTCCAGGATTGACCTCATTGGAAAAGCCCGAGGACGCCTCGATAGGAATCTGCTGGCGTCGCACAAAAGCCGTCGAAAACCGAGGAAACACAACAAACAAAAGCACTAACAGAGGAACCGCTTGTAGCGTCAAAACCAAGGTAGACTTCCATAAGTTCCCAAAATCAAGTCGCTGGTTCGGGTTATGAAGATACAGCATGTAAAATGTCACTAAGGTGACATCTAAAAACAAGAAAGTCGTAAGCAAAATCGACTGGTTAATCAAAAGTTTGGCCATTAACAAAAGTAAAGCCAAAAAGGCCATGACCATATAGTCCCGGTAGGCACGAACTTCCAAAAACTTCAGGCCCGCCAACAGTAAAAGCAAAGAGGCACCGGGCTCTTGCCCAAGCAAGGTTTTATACTGAAGAAACACACCCAAGGCACAGACAATAGACAGTCCTCCCGTCAACCAGCGCCGTGGAGAAGGCCGATGGCTCATATCGCCAAGCAGCCGCCAAACCAAAAACAACAGAGCCATCACACTGATCCATACCGGATGATCTGGCATATGCGGAAGCACGTTGAACCAGATCAACACATGCAAAAATCGATGTGACACATCTAATTCTTGAAATCGGCTAACAATCGCTGACATCGCTTGTAGTGCTCCCTACCTCGAGCCGCGGCCACAGTGACCTCGGGTAGTTTTAGTTGATATTGTAGTCCGGACTTTTCAGAATCCATCACCCATTGACTCATTTGACTTAGGCAAAGTTCCACGTCCAAATCGCTGGCATGCTCCCACCCGACATTAATGATGGGCTGGTTGCCTCCTTCAAATTGCTTTAACAAAAGTTGATCCCGCTTCGCTAATTGATTCCAGTCAATTCGTGAGACCGGATCCCCAGGCACATATCGTCGGTGCTCTCGAAAGTCTTCATAACCACCAACCGTCAACGAGCTAAGTGGTGACTTTTTTTCGGAAGACAAGCTGAGATAAGGAATCGGCCGATGCCCAGATGGCTTAGGGTAAACGTAGTAGTCCGCGTCGGACTGAAAATACCTCCACGACCGGAAGAGCCCCAAGGGATAGACCGACCTCAAGTGAACCCGAGGCACTTTAAACAGCCCGCGCTTTTCCGGCGAGGCACTTAAACGAAAGGTCATTGTTGTTTGGGGTTTTAACTCGACCACAAGGTGCTCTGTCGTCGAAGGGTCTCGCAGCCGAAACTGCAGAGCCTGAGCAATAAAACGTCCCTCATTGATCACTTCGAAGTGAAAATCGGTCAGTCCACCCACTTCGGATTCGTTCACCGACAAGAATCGGACATGCAGCTTTTTCAGGTTGTTGTTGGTCTTGATCATCGACACAACAAACAAAGCCATCAGCAAAAAGGACAAGGAAAAGACCAGATTGTTTCCATAGGTCGCCCCCGTCAAAACGATGGCTGTCAGCAATCCAACAAAGGCAAAGCCAAAACCAGTGGGAACAATATAAACCCGCGGCGAGGCCAAGCCAGAGACCCCTTTCTTGCCCTTGGTAAAAACCATTAGTCGACCCGAACCGAGCGCAGAAGCTCGGTCACACGAGCCACACCAGCCCGATAACTGCTGTCGCCAAAATGATTCAGTCGATGTCCAAGAGCACTTGGCGCAACCGCTTGAACGTCTTCAGGTAAAACCATATCCCGCCCTTCAATAAAGGCCCAGGCTCGCGAGGCTGACAACAAGGCAAGGCCAGCGCGCGGGGAAAGACCGCGATAGCGTTCGCTATGATCACGGCTGTTCGTTAGAATATCCTGCACATACTGAATCAATGCATCTGATGTATGCACCTGTCGGACCTGCTTTTGAAGACTCAGTAAGTCTTCTGGGCTCATGACGCTTTTCATTTCGGAGATCATCACATCCCGTCGTTCACCGGTCAGCAAAAGGCGTTCGTTTTCGCGATCCGGAAACCCTAACTCGATTCGCATTAAGAAGCGGTCTAACTGTGATTCTGGCAAGGGGTATGTACCGAGTTGTTCTTCTGGGTTTTGGGTAGCGATCACAAAGAACGGACGAGGCAGCTCGTGAGTCACTCCATCCACGGTGACTCGAGCCTCTTCCATCGCCTGCAAACAAGCACTTTGCGTTTTCGGAGTTGCACGATTGAGCTCGTCCCCTAAAACCAGCTGAGAAAAAATCGGCCCCGGATGAAAAGTGAATTTCTGAGACGCCTTATCGAAGATCGACGTCCCAAGAATATCTGATGGCAATAAATCATTGGTAAACTGAATACGGCTTTCTTGCAGCCCCAAAGCCTTGGATAAAAACCGCACCAAAGTGGTTTTACCGACTCCTGGGACATCTTCGATCAGCAAATGTCCCTCGGCCAACAAACAAGCCAAACTCAGTTTTAATTGCTGGGATTTACCCACAATGACCTGTCCAGACAGGCGGATAAACTCGTGAATACGGGGACGCGAATAATCAAGGGCTTCGGCTAATTGCACAGACAGATCCTTCGTTGAATGAGCACTCAAAAGGCCCCTTTATGTTAGGCGCGATTGGTCCCAAAACCAAGTCCAGGGTCAGTCGAAGCTTTGACGATCCGGCTTGAGTCATCCTCGGTTCAATGCGAGGGTTCAAATATGGATGCACTGACGACCTTACCTGGACAAAATAACAAAGGCCCTATTCTTGAAGCCCTGCAGAAACAGTTGAGTCCCCAGCACAATGTCCTGGAACTTGGCTCAGGAACAGGTCAACACCTTGGTTTTCTGGCTGCTCACTTCCCCCAGCAGATCTTTTACCCCAGCGACGCTGTGCCAGACCGGTTTGAAAGCATTGAAGCCTGGATCGCACAGTCACCAACGCAAAATATCCAAGCCCCTCGGGTCCTGAGACTAGGAACCGAGTGGTGGCTCGAGGCACCAAAGGTAGAAAGCCTACTTTTAATCAACGTCCTACAAACCATTGGCGCCACCGAGATATCGAGCCTTGTTCAAGGCTGCATGAGCGTTGAAGGCCTAAAGCAGGTTTTGATCTACAGCCCGTTTAAACGCAATGGACAGTTTGTCAGTGAGTCGGACCAGCGATTTGACGAATGGATCAAACAAAAAAACGGCAGCCAAGCCGGAGTCAAAGACCTGGAAACACTGACAACTCATTTCGACACCGCCGGCTTTAAACGCCTCGACGTGCTTGATATGCCAAAGGGAAACTTCTTCGTGCATTTTGAAGCTCATCGCTAGAGGTTTTACTGCGTGCTTTGCCTTTGTCTGGCGATCGCAGTCCTTGGGTTGGAAGTTCTTGCTTCCTAGGGGGCGCCCGTCCGTGGACTCAGTCCGTCGTCGACCTGCGGTCGATCGCAATAAAATGGATCCGGCCTGGAACGCCTCAGCGTTTTTACGGCCCTAAAATATGCCCAAAATGTGTTGTGAAATACATTTAAAC
>NYZX01000180.1 GCA_002686065.1 Pseudobdellovibrionaceae bacterium
ATGTTTTCGAAGCCAGTGTTAAAAGAGATCCAAAAAGAAAAAGGGCCAATGGCTATCATTTTGCTACCAGAAGGTGTTGAAACCACCAAGGGAGCGCAAATGCCTTTGATTACCAAGCGCTCAGCCTTTGCTGAACTGCTACGACTTCGTGAAAAGATGTATGACGATCAGAAGTTGTACTTGGTAGAAGCCCATTCCAACGCTTTGGATCAACGAGTGAACCCTGAGATAGATCTCAGTGTTGATTTATTCAATGCTGGTGAGGTTCCTGCATCAGGCCATGAAATGGATCCAGGCATTTGGGTCGATCGCCAACGTGAGTCCTTCGAGACTCGTGCGAATTCCTATCGTGGAGTTCATATGACAGACTTGGTTTCAAGAATGAGTAACCACCGCCAAAAGGGGCTGCGTGCCTCACGGGTCAACTCCTATAAGTCGGTCACAGAGTTTGTGGATCACCGGGCTCGACTGGCGATTTGTCAAAAGATCTTCGAATAAAAAAAGGGAGCTATTCAGCTCCCTTTTTCATTTTAAATTGTACCCGTGAACTAGCGGATATTTTGAACACCTGAAGACCCGCGGCCGTTGTAGACGCTTTGTGCGATATGAGCACATTGGTCGATCAAGTCTTGAACGTTGCTTGACCAGATCAAGCCAACAACTGTTTGACCAGGTGTGAAGTCGCGGTCGTCATCAATATGGCACTGCCCAGAGACATACCCACGAGGTGCGTTCAGTCCATCGTTCAGGCGTAGTAGGCCTGAAGACGCCTGACTGCGGAAGGTCGCGTTTCCAACGGCTTCACACTGAGCGACGAGTTGGCGAGTATCTTGTCCAACGACTTCCCCGACAACAAACTGTCCGGCTGTGAAGTCACGATCATCGTCGATATGGCACTCGGCTTTCATGTCAGTTCGGTCCATGTTTAAGGCCTTAAGGTCTTTTAGTCCGTAAGACCCACGAGCACCATAGCTGTTCGTTGCGAAAGCGGCACAGTCCGCAAGAAGTCCGTCAACGCTAGGAGAGCTCAAAGTTCCGATGATTTGTTGGCCATAGGTGAAGTCTCGGTCGTCATCGATGTGACAAGTCGCTTGATAGTTGTTGCGTCGTCCAGGAGGATTCGGTCGTGGACCAGGTCCTGGGCGTCCATCATCATTGGAATCACGAACGACTTGTAAAGCCGTTGTCAGAAGTTCGTTCAAATCACGAAGTTCTTGGACAGAAAACTGGTTGATGTTGTTGTTGATACGGTTAGCTAGGCGTTCCGATTTACGCTGAACCTGGTCTTGAAGACGAGCCTGGCGCTGCGCCTGGGCCGAAACACTGGCTAGCATGAAGCTGAGGCCTAGCCCAACAAGTAGACTTTTTTTCATTTTTCCCCCCGGAAAGTTTGTGCCGAAACCGGCTTTAGAAGGCTCTTCTATCGCCCACAGGAAAATTATTCTACCTTCGTGTAGAAAGGGTTGAAAAATTTTCAAATAGATCCGGAATCTGACCTCACCCGCGCCTCATCCGGGTTATACCGCTCCGCCAGGGTCTGTCGGGCTCCACTGTCGCCCCAGTTTTACCAGTTTATCCAGAAGCTCGGGGTACTTGATGCCAGCGGCAAGGGCGCTGATGGCGAAGTCGTCTTCTTCCGAAATGTCCGGGTTTGGGTTGGCCTCAATCACGTATATATTTTCATCCGCGTCGACCCGCAAATCGATCCGCGCATAGCCACTAAGGTTTAAGGCCTTATAGGTTTTTTTAGCGACCTTTTGCAGGCGTTCTTCCAGTCGTTCTGAAATATCGGCTTTTCCGGTTTCGATCCCGTAGCGCTCGCGGTATTTTTCATTAAATTTGGCATTGGTCGAATAAAATTGGCTTTCGGGGTCTTTGGCGTCTTCGAAGTTTAAGGCCCATACAGGAAGTGCCGTCAGCCGGTAGTTGCCCAGTACGCCAACAAAGTATTCTTGCCCACGGATGAACTGTTCGGCGATTGCGTCCGTATTAAAGTTTCTATGGACGAATTGAACTCGTTCTTTTAGTTGTTCTGGAGTTTTAACGACCGATGCCTGTGATAGTCCAAGTGACGCTTCTTCGTTGAGACATTTTACGATGGCCGGAAAGGTTTTTAGCGTCACTTTTCTGTTGGGCTGGTTTCTTGGGAAGACCTGGAATTTAGCCGTTTTGATTTTGTGGTAGTTCATGATCTTCTTTGAAAGGGATTTGTCCCTGGCAAGAATGAGGCCTTTCGGGTTCGAGCCCGTGTAGGGGACACCAAACAGCTCAAGGTAGCTGACCACGTTCTGATCAAAGATGGCCTCGCCTTTGAACTCTTCTAGTAAATTGAAAACAGCATGAGGCTTGTGTTCATATAAAGCGGATCTTAGTGGCCGGATGTCGTCTTGGATTCCTAAAACTTCGACGTCATAGCCAATTTTAGGCAAGTTCGTGGCCACGTCGTACTCCGTTTCCCATGGGGCATTGACCTTGTCCCAGCTTGGACGCTCTAGGTTGGTCGGCGGAATCAGATCAGAATGCTGAATGATAAGTACGCGCATAGGGTCCTACATGGGTATCGAGTGATTGCCACTGGTTATATAGTTTAAGGATTGTGTCGAAAGTAATCCAATTAAATGCATTTTTGCTTCTTCCTCGGAAGTAGTCAGTCGAAGCTTTTTGTTTTCGCAGCTTTCAATGAGCTCTTTTAGGATGAGATTAATGGTATAGCGATACTGACCGGTCCACTGAGCGACGATGCGACGAAGGTCGGTACTTTGTTCGCGGATAAAGCGCGCAGCCGGTTTGTTTTTCTTGTACTTTGTGTCGGCGGAAAATAGTCGAAGGAGGTATGGGTCCATGTAAAACGGCTGGTCGATCCCGTACATATCGATTTTTTCTTGATAGTAGGTTTTGATCTTTTTTCGAATCTTAGTGATGTCCCCAGGGCATTCCTTGCGTCCGACCTTAGGAGTCTTTCCTTTGATTTCTTTCATGAGTTCATCGACAAGCTTTAATTTTTGTAACGCCGGCCACTTCGCGTAGCGCTTTTTCCAGTTGCTGGCAGGGTTCAGCCAGACGGCAAAGGTTTCAGCCCAGTCTTCGTCTGGGTGCGATTGGGCATACCACGAGTTCAGGTGAACGACGAATTTTTTGCTATAGGCCTGGGGGGTGTAACTTTCTGGGTAGGGCGTCGAAGACAGGCCGAACAGCTTTTGACGTCGTCGTAGCTTTCGAAGGTGAAAGGCGTTGTCGATGGCGTGACCCGCTTCATGGCGAAGCAGCTTCATACAGTCGCGCTCGGACCAGCCTTCAACTTCAAAGGTCAGTTTTCGTTCTAGACGGGCTAGTCGAGGGTGTAGAACAAAGAAGGGGATAGCAATTCCTGGTACACCATCTTGGGCAAACCACTCCGTTGAAATCCAGCAGTGAGGCTTAAATCGGATCCCCTTGTCTGAAAGCTCGCTATAAAGCCTTTCAATAAAAGGCTGAATGCGGGACGACTTCAACTTCAAATCAAGTTGATTGAACCGGAGGTCCATCAGTTTGTCGTCGGAAAGACGGCTGAGTTGACTTACTTTTGAGGTCATAGATCTCGCTTTCTTAGCCACAGATCTAAGACTATAGAAAATTGATTTCGCTGTAAATGCGGGGGGCTAAGATCCCCCCGTTGGCGCTAGTACTCCTCTTCGTTCGACCAGTAGTTGACCTCGTCATCCAGATCGATCTCGGATATATCTGCGATGGTGTTTAGAAGGTTTGCTAGTTCCGCCAGAGCGAAGATCTCTTCGATATCGTGGGTCGTATAGCCGGCTTCAGATAAGACTCGAAGTTCTTTTCTGGTTGGCGGTTGCTTGTACAGCGCTGCCCGGGAAGCAAGGTTGATGGCCAGAAGTTCCCCTTCACTCAGTCGGCTGGTGTGGCCGGTCATAGTGAGCTCTAGTAAGACGTCCTGGTTGAGCGATGGGTCTAAGCGGCAGGCAATCATGCCATGGATGTCACTGCAGTAGCGACACGAGTGCTGTTCCGAAATGACGTAGATTATAAGCTCTTTGAGGACTCGGGGGAGCTCGCCGTGGTAAAGCGTGGCTTGTACCGTGTCCCATGTGCCACGGAGCAGTTCGTAGTCATGGCCTTGAGCTTTGAAAAAGTTGGGGACGAAGGGGATACCCATGGTCTCCATGATGTCCTCGTACACTTCGCGAATTTCAGGTTGAACCTCGTCATAGGGTCCAGTGGAATAAAGTTCATGTATCATCGATAGGCTCCTTGTTGCCTTTGTCTACCCCAATCATAAAAAGCCTTTTGTCGTCCTAACAGCGGTCCATCGTTCGATTCATCTAAAATTAAGGTGTTTGCAACAAAGTTGCGCGGCCCCAGCCAGCTTAGAGGCGCAGGAATTTGGGGGCGTGGACAGTGGTGCTAAAAGGTTCCAGATAGGGGTTAGAAGTTCCAGCTAAACCCTGTCGCAAAAACGGTCTGCGAGTAGTTTCTGTCCGTCGAACTAGAGCTGAAGTTGGAGATATTTTCGGTTTGCCGGGCTTGCAGTAGAAGTTCCGTTCGACCCATCTGGTAGGCGAGCTCGGTCCAAACCCCCATATTGGCATCTTCGCGATCCTCAGAGAGCTCAGCATCTCCGTCGTAGATGCGTGAATCATAATAACCAGCAATACTCCACTTCCAAAGTGAGCGACGGTAGACAGCGCTAATGGCCACCCGAATTGAGTCGTAGCTGGCGACGACGTTTGAGGCGTTGTCGTAAGCAAAGTCACCCCAGGTGATTCGGCCTGCTAAGTCCCATGACTCTAAACTTTGTGTGAGCTCCACATACAGCCGATGAATCTGGCCACCAAGATAGGAAAAATCGTCGTCGACCATCTGGATGTTGTTTGCTCGATACCCCAACGTGTACACGCGACTGTTTGCTCGACGGCTTACATCGATTTGAACCGCCGGAGTGTGAGCAAAGCTTTCGGCGGCGTAGCTGTCGAAGGTGATTCGAGGGGACAGTCTAAGTCGGTAGTCAGACCAAAAAAACGAGTAGCTGAGTTCTGTGTAGTTGTAAAAGTAGTCGGCTGAAGACGTCGAGTCGTAAAAGCGACCAAAGTAATCGTAGCGCCAGCGTAAATCACTGTTAGAGGTCTTAAACAGAGTGGCTGAAACTCCGGCTTGGGTTTGGGTCTGCTCGTCGGTGACGTCTTCTCCGGTAGAAGCACTGTCCGTTTCGTAAATCGGGTTGGTGTTAAGTCCGTAGGTCAAGTTCAGGTACCCGTGATGGTCGACAAAATAGGTCGTTTGTGATGGCTCGTCCTTGGCCATGGCGGCCAGGGTATCCTTTGTCGAGGCCAGCACGATACTGCGAAAATTTTGAATACGCTTCGTCAGGTTGTTTGGCAGTTTCTGAGCAGCCAGGTTATCAAGAATCTTTGTCGTTGTTTGGAGGTCTCCCAGTTCGTAGTGAATCTGCGCTTGGTAGTACTGGATGACGGGCGCCAGTTCCGAAGGGTGCTTCATGGCAAGGTCAAAGAGCTGCAGAGACTTCTGTTTTTGTCCGGCTTGATAGTAGATAACCCCCAAATTAAAAAGGGGTAAGGCGGAGCTAGGTCTTTTTTGAGATTGGCTGGTTAGCTCTTTTACGCGTTGTCGTTGGGCCGCGCTTAAGGCTGTGGACTGTGCGTAAGCGCTGTCTAAACAGAATAGGATCACCCAAACAAACCGTATCATCATGATCCTTAAAGGCTCTCATAGGTCCGGTGGAGGACCAAGGCTGAAAGCCATCAACACGGACCAAGTATTTGGATGCACTGGTGATTTTATTTTTTTCATTTTTTTTGGAACGAAAGTTCCTGGTCTGTCGTCTGGGTAGTATGAGGGCTAGATAGGGCCTTGAACGGGAGGAGGAGAGCTATGTCGATAGTAAATAATCTTGTTGTTGTTTTAGCAATTACAGCTTTCGCCTACGTGGCCACTGAATTCGAAAAGTCCGAAGGCGCAGGGCGCTGGAAACGTGTTTCGCCAAACGGGACAAAGGTTGCTGTTCCCGTCTGCCAGTTCGGCAGCCCTTCTTTGAATGGATTTAACTTTCAAGTTTTAGAACCCAAACCCCAACAACCGCCTTGGTTTGATCGATCACCCCAAGATCAAACCATTTGATGCAGGCCAGAGAAGTTCGGTGTGTGTACTTCTCTGGCCTAGCGTCCTTTCAAGTTGCAGGACCCGCAAAAAGACCGGGTTTAAGAAGGGAGACGACAAGCCTCCCTTCTTTTTTTATCTTAATACATGCAATCGAGGGGTACTTTGGGCGTTGAAAAACTCATAGAAGCATACAAGGCCGGCGACCAGGGCGCGGCGGATCAGCTTGTTGATCTTGTTCAAGACAAGCTGTTTCAGTTTTGCATATACCTGTCAGGGGATCGGCACTTGGCCGAGGATTTGTGTCACGATGCTTTGATACGGGCACTGACTTCTATCGATCAGCTGCAAAATGCCGATGTTTTTTTGGCCTGGGTTAAAAAAATCGCCAGAAATTTGTTTCTTGATTTTAAAAAAGCGGCTGCTCAATCGAAGGTTCATGTCACTGCCGAAGATTCGATCGAAGTTGAACAGTTAGAAGGTGTTGGCCTTAGTGATGATCAGTTGGACGCAGCGAAAACCCTTCAGAAAATGTCCGAAGCTGATAGAACTTTGCTGATTCTAATTGAAGTCCAGGGCCTGTCTTATCAGGAGGCCGCAGAA
>NYZX01000181.1 GCA_002686065.1 Pseudobdellovibrionaceae bacterium
ATCTCCATCAGTGCTTAACGACCTTGCAACCGACCTCAATCACTTGGTGAAAAAAACCAGAACGGCCGCTCAACGATTCGATGCCGAACTTATGATGATTGGCGTTCTTCCGACCGTCACAGAATCCATGTTGAACCCCAATGTTATGACTCCTTTCGAGCGCTACAAAGCCTTAAACGACTATATGAGCTCTGTGGCCAAAAGGAAAAGTCACCTGCACATCACAGGCGACTCAGACGAGCTTCGCTTGGATCGAGGCGACATTATGATGGCTTCAGCGACAACCAGCTTTCAGATTCAGGTCAAAGTCCCCTATAGCAAAATTCGACGCAGCTACAATGCTTCGAAAGTTCTTAGCCCAGCGGTGGTCGCTTTATCCGCCAATGCGCCCTACTTGTTTGGCCGATCCTTATGGGACGAGTCTCGTATCCCATTATTCGAGCACGCCGTCGACAGCTGCCCGAGTCAAGAACGCTACAACGGGAAATTCCGAGCCAGTTTCGGCACTAACTACCTCAACAATTGCATTTCTGATTACTTTGTTGAAAACCTTCAAGACTACCCGATTTTACTTCCCGAGCCCTATGATTCTATGACCGCCGAACTAAAGCATTTAGCTCTGCATAACGGAACCATATGGCGCTGGAACCGTATTGTCGTCGGAGCCGAGCCCTGCGGCCAACCCCATGTTCGTATCGAACACAGAAGCCCGTCCTCAGGCCCAACAGTTACGGACTCGATGGCAACCATGGCCTTTTTCGTGGGCTGCTTAATCGAGTTATCCGACCAAATAACACCTATCGAGGACGCAATTCCCTTCGACCTTAGTCGAAAAAACTTTTATCAGTGCGCTCGCAAAGGCCTTGATGCAGAACTATTTTGGAAGGGTGGAAAGCGCCTTCATTGCAAAGATTTGATCATCAACGAGCTGCTACCAATGGCTAAACTGGGATTGGAAAAACTAAACGTCGATTCATCAGACATTCGACACTACCTTGAGGACATCATTCTTCCACGGGTCCAGACTGGACAAAACGGTGCAAACTGGCAAAAATCATATACGAAGGAACACGGACGTCACTTTAACGAGATGTCCATGGCCTATCTTGAGCGCCAAAAAACAGATGAGCCTGTACACACGTGGAATTGGTAAGGGATGCCTCAAACAGAAATTCAAATTTTAAACCATCTCCCCGTCGAGCTGCTTTCTGCCCGAACAGAGGACCTATGCGACATCCTGGGCGGCCCCACGGTCATTAACCTTGGCGGAAAACGCCCAAGACCCTTAGTCGCATCCAGCTTACTTCATGGCAATGAACACGCCGGATTCTATGCCGTACAACGCTTTCTTCAAATGAATATCGGCGAGCTGCCGCGCTCATTGATTTGGTTTATCGGAAATGTCGAAGCGGCAAAAGCCTCACGACGACGACTCGAACATCAACCCGACTACAACCGAATATGGACGGAAGGACCACGGCCCGAAAACAAAATGGCCATGAAGTTGAAACAGTTCATCAAAGAACAACGCCCCTTTGCAGCAATAGATATTCACAACAACACCGGGAAAAACCCCCATTTTGTGAACGTTAATGTCCTTGAAAAGAAGTTTTTATTTCTAGCCCATCTTTTTTCCGAGCATATTGTTTACTTCACCGAACCCAAAGAAATCTTCGCCAACGCAATCAGCGAGATCTGCCCCTCGGTCACCCTCGAGTGCGGTATTGTCGGTGATGAATCCGGAGTCGACCACGCCTATCAATACTTAAACGCCATCATGCACCTGCCAGAAATCTACTCGTTAACCGAAACCGACGATATTCATTTTTACGAATCGGTCGCACGAATGATGGTTCCGCCGGACACCGAGATCCTATGGGAAGACCAAGCTCCAACAAACCCCAATTATATTCAGCTGTCGCGACAAATCGAAGAAGATAACTTCAAAGACGTCGCAAAAGGGTCACCTATAGCGACATTCGGTGGCGATGGCCGGATCCTAGTGATGAACCAAAAAAGCAAAGAACTCACAGACGACTATTTATCTTACAGCGGTAACCAGATTCAGCTATCGACAGACTCTGTTCCTTCCATGCTGACATCAGATCTACGAGTCATCCGACAGGACTGCCTAGGGTATTTGATGGTCCGCCGGCGACTAGAAATCTAAACCACCAACCCCTTGGATCAGACTACATTGTCATCGCTTGATAGATAAAACCCACTGCGATCAAAGCCAGAAGAGCCTTAACGACCAGATCATGTTTTTCAATGGAAAACGCCTTCATTAACCACCGCCCGAAAAAGACCCCGCCAATAAGCGCAACAGCAACTGTCCCCAGAAAAGGCGCCTCATAAAACTGATCGTAAGAGGTGGCGCCTGCGCTCCAGCCAGAAACCACAACCATTTTAACCCCATGAACGGCAAGTAAACTAGCCCCTTTGGTTGCGACTAAGGCTTCCTTGCTTTGCCCGGCCATCATAAAAAAGGGAGTCGCCAAAGGACCAACAACCGCAATCAATGGCCCAAGAAAGCCGCACAGGATTCCACCAGCAAAAAGTAAAGCCAATGCCGTTCTCTGTGTAAACTGTTGCTTAGGCTTCGGAAGGAAAGCAAAAATAAGAATTGCCACAGAGGTCAGCACCAGAAGATGGGACTGATATCGAATTAAGTCGGTCATTGATACAAGTTGGCCACCAACCAATGTCCCTACAGCAAAAACTCCGACAAATCTCCAGCGGACTTCTTGATAAAATACAGCAAGGCGTGAATACCCAGTTATATTTTGAAACAAGCCATGCAGATAAACTGACTCGAAGGGGGAATAAAAGAAGTTCAGCCCAAACAAAAGCATGGCCCCACCAGCCAATCCAAACAAACTTGAAAAGATGGCCGAAACAAAACACAGAAGGGCAACAGCAATCAGGCTCAACTAGTCTTCGTCCTCAAAAAACTCAACAAGGTCCATCACCTGATTCTTCACCTGATTACAGTAAATCTTGTAATCGCGACGAAGCTCTTTCACCATCTTATGGGACAATTCGATCACCCGTGGCCATTCTTGTTTAAAATGGTTCATTAATTTTTCGGGTTTTGTGAACAACAAAGATCGGCGATGCCCAATCCCTAGTTGCGCTCCAACACAATAACCAAACTCTTCACACAAAGCTGTCGGCAAATTCCCCTTTAGCTTGACCTGAAAAGGAGGAACCTGACGAACCCAATACTGTTGACCAGCCAATTGAGCATAACCGATTCGTTGTTCTACACCCGGCGCATATAAATGCGACGCCTCAACCATTCGATGACCATGATTTCGATAGGGATTGTAAAAGAACTTTGAATCGACGTCCTGATACACTTCTTTGAAATCCAAAATAATCTTATCGTTCTGATGGGACCTCGAGGACAACACCACAAGAAAGCGTGGCTTACCAAAGCTTCCACTACATATCCCAGCTTCCACAATATCAAAGATCTCAAGATGGTGCTGCTTACTGCGAGACTCCGTGTACCCAGAGAACAGCTGCATAAGGCGCAGATCCTTCGGGTCTATCGGGTTTTCCCGCATCTTCTTTGCCCACTTTTTATTCGCCTCTAGATAAGCGTTGGTCGACAGTTGCCACTTTTCCGGCTTAACTGCTGCTAACGAAGCCAGGGTCTCGTACCCAAGGTCCGGGGCGTTGAATCGCGATACATACCCATCGTGAACACTCTGAATGATTCTTTCGTCCAATTCCGAGGCTTTATGATCCTTCCATCGCAACTGCAAAGAAGACAGCAATCGGACTAAATCCCATGAGTACGGCCCGATACGAGAACGATCAAAATCAATCATTCCACAACCCGTATTCGTGCGCGCGTAATTATCGATATGAGGGTTTCCGTGCAAAAACACGGATGGCGTATTGGTTAGATCACTTAGTTCGGCATAACGTTGCTGAGCTCGAATCGACTGCATTCGAAAAAATAAATAGAGCCCCGATTTTGGATGCACCAGTCTACGAATATAAGACAGCTTGTCCGATCGCTGGTCTTGATAAATACTTAATTGTTCTTCCATTAATAGTGTTTCCCTCTCAATTCTATGAAAGCGCTTTTGTCAGGATCTTGTCAAACGATTGATGGTTTGATGCGTTAGCTGTGGACAGCAGCCGTTCGATGACTTTGGTTCCGAAGCGGCCAAAACTATGAAGAACTTTCATTTTATCCAGTTTTAAATTCCAAAGAAACCCCTCCTAAAGTTCGCATCTTAAGGTCTCCAAAAAGGAGTGCTAGAAATCATTTAGTTCACTGGAGGTTTCGATGATTTATAGAGGTTTCGTTCTAACGATTAGCTGCCTACTTTTTGCAGGCTCCACCCTTGCCGAGCCATCAGTTCCACCCATCTTAGAAATTGCTCGATCGGTCCAGGCCGACATCAAAGATTCAAGCCGATTCAATTTGGAAACCTGTAACGAGTTTCTAGACTCCCGATTGGACCTGTTACGAGCAAATGGACAAAGCCTCTTCTTCGAAAAAGGCGCTGACGCCGAAGCAAAAAAAGCAATATTCGAGACCTATGCACCTGAAATCATCGAGACCTTTCAGGACATTCGATTTGGCCTTCGAAGCCAAGTGGCGTCCTGGTTCGACTTGAACAACACGAACCCGCAATACCGTCAGGCTCTTGGGGAGTGCTCGCTCCGTTTACGCAGAGCCATGCGCTATGGACGCTATATCGAAGAATCACTCACCGAATGGTACGCAGATCGCCGTATTGGACGCCTTGGCGCTCCAGGCTCCAGAGCTGGTCGAGTGGAAGCGGAACGCGCCAAAGCCCCGAAACTGGTCGACCCACCTCATGATTTTGCGAAAAATCATGGGCCATTAAATTTGATTGTGAACAAAGAAGCCAGCACATACAGCCAACTGGATACCCCCGAAGAAAAAGCCAACTTCGATATCGTTGATTTCGCCCAGCCGGGTGACGTTTTCGCTGTCCGTGGTTCCACATTTGTCAGTGCTGCCATTGCCCGAATTGCCGATGAAGACGGCCAATTTTCACATGCAGCCTATGTCGCCGGATCTAAGGATGACCCCGAAAACAAGTTTGTGGTCGAAGCACTGATCGAAACCGGACTGATTATCACTCCCCTTCGCGAGTGGATCGAAAAGCAGCAGCATGCACGTGTTGCCCTGTTCCGCGGTAAAAACGAATACCAACGCTGCTATGAGCGAGGATCGCGCTTTGCGCTGTCTCGGTCGATGCACCTTGTAGGCAGTGAACAAGACAACTACCCCGAATACGGATACGGCCAGTACCGCCTAGACCGCCTGATGGATTCTGTGCAGCTACGCCCAAAGTACCGGGTCGGATCAGATACTGTTCCCTATAACTTCACCATGAACAAAGAACGCAACGACAAACTGTTTTGCTCGCAAGTCGTTTCAAAATCTATCGACAGCGCCGCTCAGTTCGACAACTGGATCTCTTTGCACGAAGCCAGTTACGACAACCGTGACCTATACAGCATGGTCCCTGACCGAACCGTCGATGAGTTCCTATGCGGAAAACTCGATCTACCAACCTTTCCATCTAAAATGAGCCGCTTCTTCAACTACCGTGGCCAAGGCCAGATCCATCCCTTCTTAGCCTCTATGGGAATTGACTCTCAGTGGACCTTCGCCCCAAGCGATATGGATATCGAGCCCACTGCCGAGCTACTGATCGAATGGCGGGATTTTTCTCGAATGCAAATTGAAGACGTTTGGCTCCGCAAAACTCAGGTCGTTAAACTACAGGATGCGATCTTTGAAGAGTTGTTTCACCAAATGGCCCAAAACCATTACCGTGTTTCAAGCACCTTCATGGCCGACCGAATCGCCAATGGCGTCCAAGTGATGTCCTACTTTTCACCCCTGGTCGGTTTTCAGCGTTATGAAACAGAAAAACTTCCCGAAGACATGCCCATCGAGTTCTTTAAGCAAATTTATATGTTTAACGACACGATCTTTCCGAAGGTCCAACGTGGTCTCATGCAGAAAGAAGCCGCTGAATACCCACTTCGCGGCTACACCATGCACTTCGATGAAGCCAAAGAACATGTCTGCCGAGCCATTTACCGGGACTGTTTAAACAATATGGTGACAGCTAAACAGATTGATAAACAGCGCTTACGAGCCAGCCAATTCACTTCAAGCAGCCTGACTCGCTTCGGCCGCTTTGCTCCGGACACGGACCTACAAAGCTGCATGGTCACTGGATTCATCAATCAGGGCCCCTACGGCCTTACTCAATCGGTCGCCGCAGTTCCATTTTATCAAATTAGCAAAGAGTGGGTCATTAAAGAGCACGAACGACTGAACTGTCTCTATGACGATGGCTTAGACCAACCTGGCCGAGCCAAAAACTGTTCAAAGTCACTATACCCAGTCAACACAAAGGACTTTGAAGCCTCACAAGCAGCCCTTTTAAGCCTACCAAAAGACAGTTGTAGCCGACGGGACCGTAATAGCATCTAACCAGAACGACAAAAGGGTAGGCTTATTCACCTACCCTTTTCAGTCTTAAGTCATAGCTCGTTCGCTCGGTGCATCTAAGAAGCTAGATTACACTTTCATAAATGACTTCACCGGGGCCTCCAATCGGTCCCGTCCACGAAGAAATTCAATTTCCATCAAAAAGTGAGACTCTAAAACCGTTGCGCCTGTCTTTTTTATCAAGGCTTCGGTTGCCGCAGCCGTTCCGCCCGTGGCCAAAACATCATCAATGATGGCGACCCTGTCACCAGCCTTCAGATCGTCCTTATGAATCTCTAAGGTGTCCTCACCGTACTCTAACTGGTAGGACTGCGCATAGGTTTCGCGCGGCAGTTTTCCGGGCTTGCGAACAGGCAGAAAACCCACATTCATGTGTTGAGCAATGGCAGCACCAAGTATAAACCCTCTGGATTCAATGGCCGCCAAATGAGTCACACTTGGATCGATCGCGCGAACAAACTGCCTGGTCAGACTAACAAAGGCTTCGTGATGACTTAGAACCGGGGTGATATCCTTAAATAGAATCCCCTTCTTCGGAAAGTCCGGAACGTCCTTAATCAGCTTCGCAATTTCTTCAATACTCCACATAGTCCAGCCCTTTCTATCAACCTTCATTCGGGCTTAGCTCAGAAAAGCCCCACAGCTTAAATCCATACTTTTTTGCGCGATTGATTTCAGATTCATCAACCTGATAGGCGTTATAAAAACCCGTATCGCCCCCACAAACGGTCAAATGCATGAGCCCATCATTCACTCGCTTCATCGAGTAAACCTCAATGGACTTCAACTCCTTGACCTGATCCTTTAAGGCGATCGGAAGCCTTTTATCGCATTGCTTGGTGCCGTCCGACTTATAGACCCAGACCTTTTTATCCTCAGGTTGCTTCTTTTCCACTTTTGGAGCTGCCACTTCAACCGGAGGTTGAGCACTAGGTACTTCCGCTGTAGCAGGCTTCTCCATACCCTTTGGAGTTTTCGATTTACGGCAGTGTCCCTGGGCACACCCAAGAACACCAAAGGCAAGACATAGGATGATCAATTGTCGCATCGACTAGACCTCCACAATGGTTCAATGATTATGGCCAGCTTTGGCGCTTTGAACGCCACGATATTCGGAAAGCATAAAGGTTCGCATCTTGAGACACGACAAAGACGTCGCCCGTTTTAACATCAACCAAAGGGTCCGATACGACACCAAGTCCCGTTTGATAGGACTTCAACGACTGCCCAGATTGACTATCTAATAACCGCAATCCGCCCTGCGACTCCCCAACAACAATCAAACCCTTATAGACACTTGGCTTGGTGGCATAGCCACGAGCCAGCTCGTAGGTCCAAATCCGTTTCCCAGAGGACTTATCCAAAGCGATAACTTGCCCTTGTGACGTCGAATAGTAAATGCGGTCGCCATCGATGGTCACAGTGGAAACACCACCGCCATCAGCCCGCCAAATCACTTCACCGGTTTCACGGTTGATACAGTATAAAGCGTCGTCGAAGCTAGAAACATATAGACGGTTACCATCAATCACTGGTGATGAATCGATATCCTGAAAACGGCGATCGTTGTTTAAACGTCGCTCCCAGCGAACCTGACCCGATTGCCGATTCAAGGCAACAAGGTAACCATCGCTAAAGCCGACATAAATTGTCGCCCCTTCAACACTTGGTCGACTTCCTCCACGGACGGAAATCGGTGTCGATTCAGGGCGGTTGTATAACCACTTCTGTAGACCCGTTTTTCGGTCAATCGCATGCAAGACATTGTTCCCTGAAAGAACGTAAACCATATCTTTCGTCGCGAAGGGTCTAGCCAGACCTTCAAACTTGATTGGATAAGACCAAACCCGTTTGTTCTGCAAAACATCATGAGCGTAGACGTAGCCCGCATTGGTCACAAAATAGATTTGATTATCGAAGCTATCTGCTCCGCCCTCGACACCCTGATCGACAGGCAGCTGCCAAACACGATGGCCCGAGTGCCGATAGTACGCAGATATGGCATCAGCGGCATTTCCCTGAATCACCAACTGATCAACCATCAAAGGTGTCATTCGATTTTGTCGACGATACCCCGGCTGCTGCTGAATAAGAGTGTCACGAACCCACTTCTTATCCAGTTGAAGCTGGCGCCCAACCGAGTCAGACGGACCCAGGACTTCCTTCAGACCACAACCAAAGCATAAAAACAGCGCAATGTGACCAACTAGTACTCTCCCCCAAGCTGTCACTTAACCGCGCTCCTTTAGAGTCAAAAGGCGAAGGTACTGAGTCGCTAAACGGCCCACCTCTCCATCGGCATCTTGCTCTTTCACTTCTGTGTAGAAACGCTTCGCATTGGTCAGATCCCCAGACTTCTGATAGGCCATGCCCATACGAAGTTTCGTATCGGCGTGCAAATAGGCCGAAGCCGGAGCATTCAAAATATCTTGAAACTGCGCAATCGCCGATTCCAGATCACCCTTTTCAACAAACAAAGTTCCAAGGCTCATTTTAATAGGACCGTAATAGAAACTTCCTTTATCGTAGGATTTAGAAATATCCTGAAGCAGGGACAAAGCTTGATCAGACTGACCATACTTCGAATATAAGGCTGCGGCACGAATCCCCCCACGAGCGGCTGCTTTTGAGCCAGCATCACTACGGGCAAAAGCCGCTAGGCTAGCAAGCTCTTGTTCGATATCCGAAAGCTGAACGGCCTCGTCACGAATGGCCGCTGTATCAACATCATCGCCCTTTTTGTCTTTTAAAGCTTCAAAGGCGGACTTCTCTAAGCCCTCGATCTTTTTATTTAAAGGAGCTTCAGCCTGATACAGCTTTTCGATCGATTTTTCTTCCTGCATCTTTTGATAGGTTTCAACCAACCCGTAGGTGGCACCAGCAAGAAACAGAATAACAACGGCAGACAGCAAAGGTTTTTGATTTCCTTCGATGGCTTTCGCTGTTTTTTCAGCCAAACCAATAAAAGCATCGGGTTCTTTGGACGGTTTATTAGACACTTATCATTCTCCTAAAATTTACTTTTGACGATTCGTCATTTCACGCAGAGTCGAAAACGGCCGAGCCATTCGACCTTGATGGTGCTGTCGAAGAGCACCAAGGTGCTTAATGCGACTTTCCGCCAGTCGGTTAGCTGCATCTTCGGTTGTCACATCGTTGTCTTCCGCGATCTGGAACACTTGCATCATATTATCATAGACTTGGGTCGTTTTGTCGATAGCGCGCTCAGAAGAATAACCTTCCAGCTCGACAAAGACGTTCATCAAACCACCCGCATTAATCACATAATCTGGCGCATACAAAACGCCACTTTCTTTCAACGCACGCCCATGACGAGCCTCTGCCAGCTGGTTATTCGCCCCACCGGCGACAATCTGACAACGCAGATTCGGCAAAGTTTGATCATTGATGACAGCCCCCATAGCACACGGAGCAAAGACATCGCACTCACTGGTCACAATCCCGTTCGGATCAACAGCCGTTAATCCGTACTTATCAACCAACTTCGACACACGATCTTTATCAATATCACCAACAGTCACAATAGCTTTTTCAGCGACAAGGTAATCCACCAAATTCGAACCGACGTTACCAAGCCCCTGAACCGCGACACGTACACCTTCCAGGCTATCCGCATTCAGCTTGCGCTTTACGGCTGCCTTGATTCCCATCAAAACACCATGCGCCGTGTACGGACTTGGGTCACCAGAACCACCGAAGGCTTTAGGAATCCCCGTCACAAAAGGCGTTTCCATGAAAACGTATTCCATGTCCTGAACCGTGGTTCCCACATCTTCGGCCGTGATATACAAACCTTTTAACGAGTTCACATAGGCTCCGAAGGCTCGAAACAAAGCTTCCGACTTATGCTTTTTCGGGTTTCCAATAATGACAGCTTTACCACCACCAAGGTTTAAACCAGCAGCAGCCGCCTTATAGGTCATCCCTTTTGAAAGACGAAGCACATCAACCAAGGCATCTTCTTCGTTTTCATATTCCCACATACGAGTTCCCCCAAGCGCAGGACCAAGAGTGGTATTGTGAATGGCAATAATGGCTTTAAGGCCAACATCTTTGTTGTAGCAGAAAAGAATTTCTTCGTGCTCGCCGTGCTTTTCAATGAGTTCAAATGACATGAATGCCTCCGTTTTGAAGCGCTGCAAAATTACGTAAAAAGCGACTTGAGAATAGAGAAGTCATATAGCCCGAGCAAGTAAAATCTAGCACCCCTACAGCGCAGGTAGTTGAACTTGTTGAGGATGTAGTCAAATTAGGCAAATGAAGGGCGAAACACAGCTAAAACAATCACCAAAATCAAGATAGGTGTTGGAACCTCGTTTAACCATCGGCATTGTTTCGAGCTCAAATAAACGTCGTCGTTTTCAAAGCGTGCTTGAACTTTTCCGACGTAAAAATGGTAAAGGACTAAAAGCGCCACCAAGGTCAACTTCATATGTATCCAGGGCTGCTTTAGATAACCTGGATTCATAACGAGCATTGTGATCCCGCCCACCAAAGTCGCCCACATGCCTGGCGTAGTAATATAACGAAACAATTTTCGTTCCATGACTTTAAGGACGTCCGTCACCGCAGAATTGTCTTTATTTTCTGTATGATAAACAAAAAGCCGAAACATATAAAAGAGACCAGCAAACCAGGTCACCATAGCTATAAGATGTAGGGCTTTTGCAGCAAGTAGCATCAGAACATGCTAGTGAATCGACGCGAGCTTGTCCAAAAGATAATTGGACAAGCGCGCCTGATATTAGGGACGTTTACTGTTCAGCAACGCTGCGGGCATCTTCGACATCAACTTCAAGCTGAATAAACTGCTCGACGCGACTTCGTTCGGCCGTTTTTGGCTGAGCATCTGTGATCGCTTGGATATCCCGCTGAAGGTCTTTCTGCGATTCCATACTTCCCTCAATCATCGAATTGAAATCAAGGTTGGACTCGTTCGACCATGCCGTCATCTGAAAGCTAAACATCACAAGTATTGTGGCTATAACTGTTCGTGACTTCATTTTCATCCTCCGTACACATATAGACTAAGCAAACAGGGTGCCAGCACAGAACCAACGAAAGGGGTCTTGAGCTCGGACGACCCCCCATTTCCTGGTCGCCGCCCCTTTTCGTATTCAGCTGTCAAAATCTTCGACACCATGAAATCTTGGAAATAGCTTATATAACTGGATTTTTAGCGATTTTCTGATATGTTTTGGATCGCAAAAGTAGGTGTAAAGTCATGGCTTTAGTCGATCATTCCCCCGATACAATTCGTTTAAGTGAGCTGTCCAACGACGGAGAAAGTTTTCTTTATTCTCGGACAGAGGGAAATCTGAATGAAATTCTTTCAGACTGCCTTGGTAATAACCCCTATGATATTCGACTCACCATTCAGCCCATCGGAGACGCCTACGAGGTTCGTGGAAAAATTCAGACCACGATGGACTTG
>NYZX01000182.1 GCA_002686065.1 Pseudobdellovibrionaceae bacterium
AAAACCTCCCGTACTCACTACTAGGAGTCCTCGCCGAGGTCCCAGTCTACTTCATTGCTTACGCCTACTTCCAAAAGGCACCGGGAGCCCAATAAAAAAAGCCCGGCGAGCCGGGCTTTAGAAAACTTTCTGTGGACAGAACAGGATGTAAACCCAAGATTTTAAAGTGGGTCACCGTGATAACGACTTTAGGCTTCTCAAGTGCTAGGCCCGAGCTTGCTCACCATCGTCAGAGACAGTCCCCGATATTAATACTTGTAGGGTTTACTTTTCCATGTAGATCCACAGAAAACCAAACACCCTCAGACTAGCAAAGCCGGTGGTGCTGCGCAATCCACGTAGTTCGCAATTTTTTTGTCAAGGCCAATTGATTTGGTGCCAAGGGGTTTCCCAAAATTGTCCCCAAGGTAAAAGTTATCATGTCAGAAAATATCCCTTGGTCCGGTCGAAGTTTTCTCTAAGTGTTCCGATAAGAAACTATGACCTTGAAAGAGCTTGATTTTTATTTTCCGTTTGTCGTGTTTTTTTATGGCGCGATCATGATGCTGTTTCATAGCTTGCCGACTTTGCGTGGGCTTTCGGAAGCCCATTATCCAAACGAGCTTCACCAACGCCTGATGGCGACCAGGCCCTTGGCCGTTATCAGTCTGTTTTTAGGCGGTTTTTGGAGTTTGCAGAACCTCTGGATCGGCTTATAGACGAGATCCCAGCCCCGTGATAGGGTGCCCCCGATGAGCCAAATCGAATGGGATTTTTCGACAACTGAACAGGACGAGGATCTAGATCCGCAAGAGCCACATGTCTACTCGGTCAGCGAGCTTAATGGCTTGATCCGTGAAAGTTTGGAGGGGCAGTTTTCCCAGATCTGGATCAAAGGGGAGATCTCGAACTTTAAAGCTCATTCGTCCGGTCATTTCTATTTTTCTTTAAAAGACGAAAAAGCCCAGATCAACGCCGTGATGTTCCGTGGCCTTAACTCGAAACTGAAGTTTCGTCCCGAGACAGGGATGGAAGTTTTGGTCCAGGGTAAAATCACCGTTTATGAACCACGGGGAAATTATCAGGTCTTCTGTCAGACCATGGAGCCGGTCGGTGCCGGGGCTCTTCAGATGGCCTTCGAGCAGCTGAAAAAGAAGCTCGCCTCGGAAGGACTTTTCGCGCCCGAGCGTAAAAAAGCGCTTCCGGCTCTGCCAAAACATATTGCCATTGTGACATCTCCTACCGGGGCGGCCATCCGAGACATGCTGAATGTTTTATCTCGGCGGTTTAAGGCGGCTAAAGTGACTGTGATTCCGGCGCTTGTTCAGGGTGGTGCTGCCGCACCAAGTATTGTTGAGGGCATTCAAATGGCCAATCGGCTTAAGGATGCCGATGTGTTGATCGTTGGTCGCGGGGGCGGCTCGATGGAAGATCTGTGGGCCTTCAACGAAGAGTCCGTGGCGCGGGCGATCGTTGCCTCGAGGCTTCCTGTTATATCGGCTGTGGGGCATGAAGTGGATTTCACCATTGCTGACTTTGTCGCCGACTTGAGGGCGCCAACCCCTTCGGCCGCAGCCGAACTGGTTGTTAAAAATGTCACTGAGCTATTATCGAACATTCAAGAACTTCGACGTCGCCTACTTTATGCCCAGCAGGGACGATTAAATGAAATGAAGCAAAAGCTTCAGCATTTGACCAAGCAATTGGTTGATCCGCGTCGACGACTTCAAGAGTCGATGCAGCGATTGGACGAGTTAGCGACTCGATTAGAAACAGCTGGGCGCCGACAGATTCAGTTTTTTCGTCAACGAGTGGGGTCTTATCAGGCTCGACTGCGAAACCCGAAAGAAACCGTGACTCGGCTTCGGCGAACATTGGGGCAATTGGATCAAAAGTTGCGCTATGTGAATACACAAAATATGAAGTCGGCCCGATGGCGCTTAAAAGAGTTAATGGGTCTTCTGGATAGCTTAAGTCCATTGAAAGTGGTGGACCGTGGGTATTCCATCTTAAAAAGTAAGGACCGTGTGATTAGTCGGACGGACCAAGTAAAGCCGGGTGATCAAATCACAGCCCAGGTCAAAGACGGACTTATTGAATTAGAAGTGAAAGGTATAAGGGATTAGCATGGACTTTGAAAAAAAATTGAGCGAGCTAGAAGGTCTTGTCGGCCAAATGGAAAAGGGTGAGCTTAGCCTGGAAGAAAGCTTAAAAGCTTTTGAAAAAGGGGTAAAGTTGTCCCGTGAATGCCAAAAACAGCTGGATCAGGCTGAGCAAAAAGTGGAAAAACTATTGAGTGTCGATGCTGACGGCGCCGCAAAGACCGAGCCGTTTGAAGCTGGCGAGTAGTGAGAGCTCTGTGAACGAAGAAATACTAAAGCCTTATAAGCAAGACCTGATTCATTTCGAAGAGTTTTTAAAAAGTGCTTTTGAAAAACTCGATTTCAAACATGCGGGTGTTGAGAAGCTTTACGAATCTGTTCGCTACTCATTGGATAGTGGTGGCAAGCGGTTCCGCCCCTTGCTTTCGATGATGACGGCGGAAGCTTTATGGCAGCCTCAAAACCGGACCTTTGCCTTTGCCGCAGCGGTTGAATTTATCCATACCTATTCACTGATACACGACGATCTACCCTGTATGGATAACGATGATGAGCGTCGTGGTCGCCCATCAAATCATAAAGCTTTTGGTGAAGATGTGGCTTTGCTGGCCGGCGATGCGCTACTGACCGAGTCCTTTCGTCTGATTGTAAAAAGTTATGAAAGCGAACCGAAACTGGCGACCGAATTGGTGCTATTGCTGTCGACGGCGGCCGGTTACCAGGGAATGATCTCGGGGCAAATTATCGATATCATGCCTGGAGAAAGTGGGCATGACCTAGATGAAGTCACGAAGCTGCATCAGTTAAAAACGGGCGCATTGATTCGGGTGGCCGTAGAGGGCGCAGCCGTCTGTTGCGGGGCGAGTGGCGTTCATCGCAGTGCTTTGCGTGAGTTTGCCTCGAATATGGGTTTTGCCTTTCAGTTGGCTGATGATATCGAAGACTACGATCCACAGGCTCCCGAGTCAGCCAGTTATATTACGACCACAAGTCTTGAGCAGACAAAAGCCGAATTGGCCCGTAGAAACCAAGTTTGCCTGGATCTGTTAGAACCCTTCGGCGATCAAGCCAAAGGGCTGCAGTCTTTGGTCTCTATGAATACTGATCGATTGGGGTAAGGATCCATGCGTCTGGATCTGTACCTGGTCGAGAAGGGACTGGCACCTAGTCGAACAAAAGCACAGGAGCTGATCAGGGCTGGGGTTGTGTTTTTGATGGTCGGCGGTAAAAAAACCAATTTAACGAAGCCAAGTTTTGATGTGGGCGGGGACGCTCATATTCATATTGAAGACTCGGATGTATTGAGGTGGGTGTCTCGTGCGGGCCGAAAGCTGGAAGGAGCGCTGGACCGCTTAGGTTTGGACCTTGATGGCATGCTGGCCTTGGATGTCGGCCAGTCGACGGGTGGTTTTAGTCAGGTCTTGGCTCACCGGGGTTGTCAGCGTGTGGTCGGGATTGACGTTGGTCACGGTCAAATTGACCCCCTGGTCGCGGACCTGCCCAATGTGACCGTCTTTGAAGGTTGTCATGCTAAAGACTTCCCTGCCCTTGCGGCTGCCGAAAATCTGCCTCGGTTTCAGTTTGTGACCTTTGATGTCTCGTTTATTTCTTTGACCCAGGTCTTGCCGACTTTGAAGCCGGTGATGGACGAGTCGGTGATTTTACTGGGTTTGGTGAAGCCGCAGTTTGAGCTGTCGCGAGATCGATTGAACAAAGCGGGCGTTGTGAAATCTGAGAATGACTACGAGGTCGTTCAGCAGCGGATTCAAAGCTTGATGCAGTCCATGGGATTTCAAATGACAGACTATTTTGAAAGTCCCATACTTGGCGGGGATGGAAATAAAGAATTTTTTGTTTTTGCGAAAACAGCCCAATCGTAGGTTTCGAAAAACGGGATGAAGGGATCTGAAGTGAAGTTGATAGGTGGATTGGTTCTTTGTGCATTTGTTTTAAGTTCCTGTGCAGGGATTAAAACCCGTCGTGATTTAAAAGACCCAAAAGTAGAGACTGCTGGCGACGTAAAGTCTCCGCTGGGTGAAGGGCCACAGCCCACTCCTCGGGATGCCAGCATGGAAGTCGAGGTCAATCTTCGTATTGAGCCACCTAAAGTAGGTGTTTTGTTTGGTCCGGGTGGGTTTAAATCCTTTGCTGCTATTGGGGTTTTAAAAGCTTTAGAAGAAAAGCGCATTCCAATCCACGCGGTCGCTGGCCTTGGCTGGGGAGCTGTGGTGGCTGGGACTTATGCGAAAGAAGCCAGTCTTCACGAGTTGGAATGGCAATTGTTAAAGCTGAAGGCGTCAGACTTACCATCGCGCTCGTTGATTACGGGAAGTATCTCGAAAGTGAAGGCTTCGCGGTTTTTTGAATCCCACTTAGGGAAACGGGTGTTGGATGCGCAGGCTGAAAAACTGGATCTACCCTTTGGTTGTCCGGTGGTTTCGGTTGTTACAGGTAAATCGCGTTGGGTGTCTAGAGGTTCGTTGCGACAAGTATTTGATCAGTGCTTGGCTTATCCCCCATATTTTGAAGATCAAAAAGGATGGTGGGGTGGAGCGTATATGGTTCAAGAGGCCATTGACCACCTGAAATCTCAGGGGGCCGAGTTAATCATTTATGTGAACGCCTTTGGCGAAGGCGACTTGTTTTCGAAAAAAGAAGCTGAAAAGCTGGGTGTAGAAGCCTTGATATGGCAGCAGTTGCGAGCCCATGTCCGCTTTGATACAACAAAAGAAGTCAAGGTTTTGAACCTTGCCACGGATCGTTTTCCGCTGTTTGACGACTCGGGGGCCAAACGCCTTATCGGTTTGGGGCAGTCGGCTGGTGAAGACTTTGCTGAAGCCTTGTTGAAGGAATATAATTTTTAAATTGTTTGAACGATGCTTTAAACAGAACGAGTGATGTATGCGAACACCCCTATTAAATCCAGATGAATTTGTTCAACGACGACAACGACTGGCCGCGATGCCTGAATTGCAAAACGCCTGTCTGATCCTGCCAGCGAACCCTGAAGTGATTCGCAACCAGGACAACCCCTACAATCACCGTCAGGAAAGCAACTTTTTTTACGCCACCGGGTTTGAAGAAGCTGGGGCGATCTTTGTCATGCGGCCAGGGAAAGACCCGGAATCCGTTTTGTTTGTTAACGAAGCCGATGCGCATTCGATGGTGTGGACAGGCTTTCGCTTCGGCACTGAGGGAGCGGTTCGGGATTATAAACTGGACGCCGCATTCAGTTTGGATGAGTTCTGCGAGATGATGCCGCAGCTTTTGATGGATGTTGAAAAGGTCTATTATCAGTTCGATATCAATCCAGGTCTTGATCATGATGTTTTAACCGTTTTAAAAGAAAACCGTCGTCTTCGTGATCGACGGAACTCGGGAATGCTTCCTATTTTCGAACCGATGGTTGTTATGGGCGAGCAGCGCTTGCGAAAGTCTCCATTGGAGATTCAGTTGATGAAAGAATCGGCTGAGGTTGCCAGCGAAGCTCATATCGAAGTGATGAAATACATCCAGCCAGGAATGAATGAGCGTGAAATTCACGGGCGCTTTATGTTTGAAATCATGAAACGTGGAGCTGCTTTCGAAGCTTATACACCCATTGTTGCCGGTGGGGCCAATGGGACTGTTCTTCATTACAAGTTTAACGATGCCGTCCTAAACGATGGAGATATGCTTTTGATTGATGCGGGGGCTGATTATAAATTTCACGCCAGCGATATCACCAGAACCTATCCCATAGGCAAAGCCTTCACTGAGACCCAGAAGCGGGTTTATCAAAAGGTGTTGGATGTTCAAAAACAGATGTGTCAGGCTGTAAAGCCCGGTGTGACCTTCAAAGAATTGTATGATCGATCAGCCGTCATGTTGACTGAGGTGATGGTGGATGAAGGTCTTTTAAAAGGATCTGTACAAGACCTTGTTGATCAAGGTTTGCATCGTCGTTACTACCCACATGGCCTAGGGCATTGGCTGGGGCTAGATGTCCATGATATCGGCTCGATGATTGTCGAAGGTAGCCCACGAAAAATTGAACAGGGATTTTGTTTGACCATTGAGCCGGGAATCTATGTTCCGGCGGATGACATGGAGGCGCCAGAAGAACTTCGAGGTTTGGCTATCCGGATTGAGGATGACCTTGTGGTGACAGCCGACGGAAACGAAATTATGACCGCGAAGTGCCCGAAGGACGTCGACGATCTAGAGTCTCTGCGCCGTTAGTGCGTTCTTAATAAAATTTAATTTGGATGAGTCCCGGTTGGTCTGAGGCTTGCAGTTTTTCTTTTCAGAAAAGTGGCAGGCCTTAAGTGGCGATTTGAGAGTCCAAGGGACTCAAATTCGTCCATGCTTGCCAATGACTTTGACACGCTCATAAACAAGATAGGTCCACAGGGAGGCTTGCGTGTTTCAGAAATTCGTTTTCCTCGTCGGATTGAGCTTTGCCAGTGTTGTAATGGCAGAGGACTGTTCATTTCGGCCCGAGGTGAATATCGTCGCCGATTCTGAGTGGCAAGAAGAGCATGCGGAATTTATCGAATCAGTCAAAGCTCAGCTGGAAGCCGTGGTTTGCTTGATTGAAGAGGAATCGAAAAATCCAAACTCACTGATTAGGACTCAGCATCTGATTGATGCCTTGGCCGGCGCTCGGATAGCTAGTTATGAGCTTCGGGACGAACTAGCGGCAAAGCGAGACGACGTCGCGAAAACCTATTCGATGTTTGCAGTGAAAGACGGAAAGCCCTTTTTGGAGTCGGCTCGTGTTGTCGTTTATGCGCCGAGGGCTTTGCGGGCCTACCGGAACGGGGAGCAAGCAGGGGTTTCGTTTTCAGACCGAAAGGCTTTCTTGAGGACATATTCTGGGGATTACGGATCGGGAGAAAGCTATTTATTTTCTTTGTTGGCTCATGAAATTGGACATGTGGTTCCCGAATTAAATATCACCAAAGAGCGGGGGCGGTGGTCCAGTCGTAGCAATTGGGATATGGAAAAGCGAGCAGACCAGTTTGCTGAAAGCCTGAGGGTCTCTTTCGGTATCGAGGACTAGAGTTGTTGAGGGTCGCCCTATAGAGGGTGCCGGCCTTTTGTGGCATGGATATTGATCTTAGAATAGTTATGACTCAACTTATTCGCTGTGTACTTTGTTGCCTGATTATAGCTGTTTACACCCTGGTCGGTGAAAGACAAATATTGGCAGAGGTCACTGGGGATTCTTTGCGGATGAGTGTGATCAACCATAAGATTCGGTTGAAACGGGGCATGGTAGCGACCATGAGTCGAGCCAGTATGTATTTGATTCGGGCTGAATACTTTCCAGATTTAAATGTAGATATCGTTAGTCGATTTTCGGCATTGCACGACATGCCGAAACTGATGACCGTGGCTCAGCTTAAAAAGTTCGATTATCCTTATGACGAGTCCATCGGAGATATTCTGGCTAAGGAGCATGGGGCGAACTGGGACCTTCTGTCAGATGCTGAGCTCCAGCAGCGGGCCGCGGCTCGTGTCGAGTTGAATCGGATTGAAGGTCTGATGAAGAAAGCCTTCTATGTCCAGGAAGGTCTGAGTCAGCAGCAAATTGAGCAACTAGAACACCTCGAGCATATTTGGGATTTGACCGATACCGGCTTATTTCGGCGTGAAGAGGTTGGGGCTAATGATCTGCCCTATGATGGAGCACGCTATTTGATTTCTCGCTACGGTGACTCTCCGGGTGCGCTTGTCTCTATTGTGATAGAAGATCAGTTTGAAGAGCTGACGGGTGTGCGTCCACCAATGGGATCCAACCGGTGTCGCAATCTTTTTTCATTCCCTTTTTAAGAGCCAGTGATCATCTTGGTCGTAGCCAAGTTCGTTGTCGGATCTCGTCCGAAGATATTGTATGTACGGTGTCCGTCGCGTTTTCCTGATCGCTAAAGACCTGAGGCGTGATTGTTGTGGGGATACTGTAGCTGCGGCCATAGAAATGAGTTTTGTCTTCATCGGCTGCGTGCAAATGGAAAAAGGCCTGTGGTCTGACCGTGCTGTTCGGAGAATCCAGGTAGCGAGCCAATGAGTGCATCAGAAGTCCAAAAGCAATTCCTTTGGTGCTGTCACCTTCTCGCGCCACCTTTTGAATTTCAAAGACATCGACAGCATCGCTGTCGGCTGCGATCGGGCGAGCCATAAGTCGCTTCGCTTGATCGGTGATTGCTGGCCAGGCAAAAACAGGAAGTCCTGAATGGTCGTTGAAGCGGACAAAGTGCATCATTGCAACAACGCGATTTTCGAGCTTGTCGATGACAGCAATGAGGCTTGCGGCTTTTGGTTGAATCGAATTGTCCATGGCTTTGATGATGGCCAGTCGGTCCTTACTTCGAGTGCTCGAGTACACGCGGCGATTCATTTCGTAGGCGAATCGAGGGATGCCCTCAAGCTCGGTGGATTTGATGCTTTTTAAGTCGGAAAAAACCAAGCTTTGAAAACGGTCGCCAACGGGAAACTGAAACCGGGGCTGGGTCGACAAGAACAGCTGTCGGCAAAGAAGCTCCGATGCCTGTGTCGGCCCCCCATACAATGTGCCCCCAAGGAAGGATCCTAGGAGAAGAAGAAGGAAGGTGTAGGTCCTTGCCTCAGCTGGCAGAAAAAACGGAAGTGATTTAGGCATCCTTCGCAGGGTTGCAGGAGGGGTGCCAGGTCAGTTGCATCTGAGGGGGTTTTGAACAGGTGTTTGGTAAAAAACTCTGTCCTCATCAGGGGCTTGTCTAGACCTTAAACAGGCCAAGATCGTTCCTGGGGCCGCTAGATCTGACTGGCGACGAAAAAGCCAAGGTTGAATTGAAAATGCAGAAGGACACTTCCTAGCGGGGAGGACGAGGCTTTTCGAGAAAGACCCAGTCCAAGAGCTAATAAAAAAACGTAGATTGTTTGGTATAGGATGAACCCATGAAAAGCTTCTGGGACGCTGAAGTAGGCGACAAAGTGGCCGGCCGCGAAAGCAAGACTTGTCAACACAAGGGTCACTTGTTCCTGTTTCAGCAGGCTTTGAATCAAGTCCCAAAGTGCCGAGCGAAACACAAGCTCTTCTAGGATGGGAGCTAAAACCAACAGGTGAAGCACCGTTTGTGCGTTTGATAGGTCAAAGGGAATACTGATCCCTAGTAGGCCCGCGACCTTATAAGCAGCGATGCCAGAGGCTGCCGCAACGGGTAATCCAAATCTCCAGAAACCATCCTTTGGAAGGATCCACTTCGGTCGAATCAAAGCCGACGTCGCAAGAACAAACACAGCTTCGAAGCCATAGAACCAGTAGACGTTTTGACTGCGCCACCAGCCGTCCAATCCAAAAACC
>NYZX01000183.1 GCA_002686065.1 Pseudobdellovibrionaceae bacterium
CAAAGAACACGTCGAGCAAATCCTGCAATCAACATACAGTGACCTACAAAGCACAACGTCATCCGCTCTAAATACAATTCAGCTCAATTGGTTTCACCACTCAACGGGACCCTCAGCCGACGGCCGTGTCCACCGCGACCAATTCACCAAGGACGACGCGGACAACAACTTAAGCCCCGAAAGGACTGTCATCGGAACATACGCTCTGCTCAATCGTGGTACAGAGCGCTTTCGTTTTAATGGGACATCCTTGACCGTCGACGTCACCAAAACCGGTGATCTCGTCGCACTTGATGGGTCGATCGACCACCGTGACAGTTCTGGCCCTGGCCCCCGCGTCAACCTTGTCCTGGTTTTCAAGGACGAAGGTACACCCCTCAAAAACACAGAGATCCGTTTTGAGAGGGGAAACTTCATGTACAAGGACACTGTTATCTCGCGATAGCTAAGGCTGACTGCGATAAAGCTCAATGGACTGACCAACCACGCTAAGGATTTGGTCAAAGCTGACCGAGGATACCGCTTTAAAGATTCGTCCATCCCGCAAAAAGGTGAAGCCCGCGAGCTCTTCTTTGAAGTAGTAGGCTTTTTTTAAATCAACGACCATTAAGCCCGGAACACTGTCACGAACCCGCAGAACATAATCTGCATACTGTGGACTGCGGAGCCGCTCCGCCAATGCGGGCCCCAACTTGTTTTCCGTCAAAGTAAACACCAAACGCCCTGCCGTGACAGGCTGACAAACATCAGCAGAACCAGCATTACGATAGACTTCGAAGTGGGAGCCATCGAAATCCATGCTTAAACAAATCGGCAATTCGGAATCCAGACTTGTCACATCAAACCGATGACCGGCACCCGAACAATGAAGGCGAACACTTGTGTTTGCCTTAGCCGGAGCTGGTCGCCCAAGTTTTTCAAAATAATCAGCCAACAACTCGTTGGCTTGTTGGTTAAACAAACTGGGTATCACCTGAAAAGCCTGGTGATCATTAAAAGATGCGATCCTCCAATAGCCTTCGGTCTGCTGGGCCCAACAAGCCCCTTGATCCAGTTCAATAACCTGTGCCGCGTTAAAATCTTTTAACTGTGTTGTATCTATGGCCCAGGCCGACAAAGAAAGAAGGCTTATAAGCCCAATGAATAAGATCGAAAGTTTCATCATTCACCCCTCAAGTGGCTTTCTTTTTGCGCTCCTTCGCCGAATTGACAAGGACTCGAGCATCTAATGCGAGGCGCCAACCCCCTATTGGTGCGGATTCAAGGACTTCGACTCGTAGGCCCGTAATATATATAGAGGTTGCGACAAGCCCTAAGACCAGCCACCATATCTGAATCGCTAATTTCAGCATTTCCAAGAGGGGGATCTATGAAAATGCTTATCCTTGTCGCAGCTATGATTTTTTCTGCGATAACAGCTCAAGCAGGAGCTAAACTTTCGCCAGACTTAAAAATGGCCCTAGCAAACAAGCAATCAAACGAGCGCATGGCCGTATTGGTTCTATTCCGTGACCGCCAACCGGTTCGAATCCGTGAAGGTCGCTACGGAACACACCGTCGTGTCCAGCAGGCCATGATGGATAACGCGCGCAGCAGCCAATACGCTGTTCTTCAAGAGCTTTCATCTAAAAACAAAGGTGCGATCCGCATTCGCATTAAGCCTCTTTGGATCGTCAACGGTGTTCTTGTTGAAGCACCTGTTTCTATCCTTCGTGGTCTTGTCGGACGCAACGAAATCAGCTCGATGACAACCAACGAGCAAGTTGGAATCATTCGCCCAGCTGGTCAGCGCGACAACTTTGAAAACTCACAATTCACTTATGGTCTTGAAAAAGTCGGAATCCCACAGGTTCGCACGGCTCACCCTGGCCTAACTGGAAAAGGGGTTAACGTTGGTATTATCGATACAGGTATCGACGCCAACCACCCAGCCCTTCGTGGTCGCACTGTTGCCTGGAGAGACTTTGTGAGCAACCGATCAGAGCCTTACGATGACAACGGACACGGAACCCACTGTGCTGGAACCATCGGTGGAACAGCCGCCAACGGAACCGAAATCGGAGTTGCTCCAGATGTTCGCTTCACTGTCGCCAAGGTTTTCAGCGGAAGCGGATCTGCAAGCCGGTTTGCTATCCTAGAAGCCATGCAGTGGATGGCTGATCCAGACGGAGACCCAAACACACTTGATCGCCCTGCTCTAGTTAGCAACTCTTGGGGTGGTGGATTTTCGAACAACGGCAGCGAAGACCCGGCCGAGCACGCTTACTGTCAAGCCGTCGACAACTGGGTGAAATTGGGAATCTTCCCGGTTTTTGCTAACGGAAATTCTGGTCCACGCGCTGGATCTGTTGGAGTTCCTGCAGCTTGCCCTTCATCTTTTGCCGTTGGCGCAACAGACGAAGGCGATCGCGCGGCTAGCTTTAGCTCACGCGGACCGGCTCGCTGGAAAACAGGTAGCATCATTAAGCCAAATATTTCGGCTCCTGGTGTTAGCGTTTACTCGTCATTCCCAGGCGGCAAATACAGAAAACTTTCTGGTACTTCAATGGCCACCCCTCACGTTGCAGGACTTGCAGCCCTTGTTTTCCAAATGAACCAAAACCTTTCAAGCATCGACGTTGGTCAAATCTTGATTCGTTCATCGGTTGATCTTGGATCCAACGGAAATGATGACACTTTTGGATGGGGACGAGCTTCGGCTGGCTTTGCACTGCAAAGATAAGTTCCTCACCTAAAGTGAAAACAAAAAAGGCCAGCAGACGCTGGCCTTTTTTTATGCCTTTAGTGGCGCAAGTTTTAAATCGAACGTTTTATCGAACGCTTTGAACAACCTTCTGGCAGGTCTCGTAATCTGAACGCCAGTAGCCAGAAGAGTTATGATAGGCCTGAATACGCTCAAAGTTTTTAGACACAAAAATATCGTCCACCGCCCCAATACGGTTGGAGCGATGAAAGTCTTCACACTGGCTTGCGATATCATTTAAGCTATTACCAACAAACATAAAGCTGGCGGCTTCCATGGCACCGGTCACAACATACTCGTAGCGATGGCTAACGGTTCTGAGGCCTTGGCTTTTCGCAAACACAGCGGCACGACCACAAGCCTGAAACGCCCCGTTCCAGTAAGACGAGCTATTGTGGTAGCGTTGTTCTGATCCAAAGTTAAAACTAACGTTTACATCATCGTACTGACCAATACGCGAGCTGGCGTAGAACTCGCTACACTGCGAGTAAAGCTCTTCAAGGCTTCTAACCTGAAAGCTAAAAGAGGCATTTTCAATGCGTCCACGCACCGAGTAGTCCTCAGATGGCGGGTAAGAAGGCCCACTGTTTCCGTTCAAGATGGCTCGCATGCTTTGCAAGTGATCCATCAAATCGTTCAGTTGCTGGCGATCTAAGTAACGAGCGTCCGATTGAATCTTTTGGTTGATACGATCACTCAGTGCCGTCAGGCGATCGGTGATATTTCGGCCCCGTTGTTGCGCATTTGCTTGAACAACACACAGTAATACCGCTGCTAGAATCCATTTTTTCATTATTTTCCCCCCCGAGAAATGTGATGCTTCGATTAAAGCAAGGTCCTTGCCAAGTCAAACTGGCACCATGTGGGCTTGAATGCTTTTCTAATTGCGGTGACAATAAATGTTACTGGGGAAGGGGCAAGCCTTGGCTTTTAGTCTTTTAGCGCTGTTAGATGATATTGCGACGACCATGGATGATGTCGCCGTAATGACCAAGGTCGCCTTAAACAAAACCAGCGCCTTGATGACGGACGACCTCGCCGTCAACGCGGCCGTCGTACATGGCGTAGACCCTAAACGGGAGCTCCCGATAGTTTTTAAAATTTTTGTGGGATCACTCGTTAATAAGGTCGTCTGCATTGCCGGAGTTCTAGCCCTAACCGAAATTTGGCCACTGGGTTTAAAGATTATCTTGGTCTTTGGCGGACTGTTTCTTAGCTATGAAGGTTTTCACAAAGCTCATGAAAAACTATTAGGCCAAAAATCAAAGTTGAAAAAGATCACCCTCACCGAAAACCAGAAGGTCAAAGGGGCCGTACGAACAGACTTGATCCTATCCATTGAAATCATTTTGATCGCTAGCACCTATGTAGAAGGGCCGTTCACCCAACGCCTACTGGCCCTGTGCCTAATCGGACTAGCTGCCTCGGTGTTGATTTATGGCCTTGTTGGCTTGATTGTAAAAATTGACGACTTTGGGCTGTCATTGGCCAAATCCGGTTACAAAAAAATAGGGCTTAGCTTTGTCAAAGCCATGCCCTGGGTCATGAAATCCCTTGGCATCATTGGAACTATCGCTATGTTCTTGGTCGGAGGCGGAATCTTCTCACACACCTTTCACTGGCAACTTCTGCCTTGGCCCCTGATTCAAGACCTTATATTAGGTGTTGTTGTCGGAGGACTTGCTTGGTTAGCTATGCATCTTGCCCCTAAAAAACAGGAGGCCCAAGTATGACGGCTTGTCCTTGCGGATCCGGAGACACAGACGCCAACTGCTGCTTGAAATATATCAGCGGTAACGAGTGGCCAAAAACCGCCGAACAGCTGATGCGCTCACGCTACACGGCCTTCACCTTAGCCAATGTCGATTACCTAAACAAAACTCAAGACCCTGAAACTCGGTCGGATCAAAATCCTGAAGACCTTAAAGACTGGGCCAAATCGGTGACATGGCTCGGGCTGGAAGTTCTTAGGACCTCACGCGGTAAGGCCGAGGATCAAAAAGGGGTGGTCGAATTTATCGCTCGATTCAAAGACGACCAAGGCCCCCAACAAATTCATGAGGTCAGTCAGTTTCGTCGGATCGCCGGGCGGTGGATGTATTCAACCGGGAGCCATCACGATGAATAGAATTCGGTTTTCCGAGGGAAGTCTCGTTATTCAAGCGCCTCATGAAATTGCCCTTTTGATCGCTATCATTTTAGCTGCCATCTTATTTGGCTTTGCCTATGCCATATGGATGATCCCTAGCAAGTTTCCCGATATCCCACTTCTTGCAGCCCAAGTTGGTGCCGGCCTGATCGGACTTGCTGGCCTTTATTGTTTGAAACCCCTTCTCGTACAAGAAGTGGCCTATAAGATCGATTTTCAAAACCGACACCTTCGCATTAAACGCTTTCATTTTATGATGTTCGATAAGGTTGAAAACATTCAAATGCGCGATGCCTTTTATATCTCATCCGAATTCACGTCTAACCATGTCCACCGCCAGACCATGCACGGAGGCCAATCTCACTCGTACCAAACCCACTATGTGTATTTAAATGTGGGAAGCCGAAAAATCAGCCTTGGTAAACTGGATGCCATCGAATGGACCTCACTGATCAATCTTTGCCGCGAGCACGACGTTCGAACCACGGAAGAAAAAGTCAAAATGAACCCCCTTATAATGATAGGAACCCTTTCATTTCTGGCGATCGTTTTTTCCTACCTCTACTTAGCGGGGAAGCTTTAAGAACTGTGGCCTAATCAGACCTAGTTGACCTCGATTTTTGATAAAGATTTCAACTTGCCCTATGAAGGCCTTAAAAATTAACAAATTGTTCAGCTGCTTTGGACGGCGGTCGCTTCTTCGGTTTTGATCAAAGCGTGAGTTGGGCCCGTTTTTTACTATTCCTATTTTTTGCGACCTTCGGCCTTCGGGCGCTGGGTCAGACGGCTTTTCTACTGATGCCGTCAACGCAGGACCTGATTCAGCTTACTGAGACCTTCGAAAACTCAGACGCCCCACTGCCCCTTCATATTGTCTATCACCCGCACGCCCCCGAGCGACTGGCTTTTGGCGTGGCCATGACGGATAAAATTCGAAACGGCATTCATGCACGCCTACTGGTGGAAACCGGCCATGCTGAAAACCTTTTCGAGGCCAAAACAGGGAATCACGGCTACCGAGCAGGGACTTTATTTCTTGAAAAACAAAACAACCAAGTTGTCCTAGCGGTCCACGGAAGAAACTCACATCGATCGACGATCAACGATCCCGTCACAGATGAAAACGTCCGATATCTTCTATCGCCAAATATCCTTCAAGCCGTCGCGGATCTATCCCAACTTCCTGTGACGATGGCTTCAAAAAAATTGGATCTAAAAATACGTGAAGGCAACAGGCAAAAATACTTAGCGCCACACCCAGCCAGTCAGTGGCCCCGTATCAGTGCCGACGAACAGCTGTCCGACAACTTTGAAGTCAGCAACTATGCCCCCCGGCCGCGATACCCGCGACGCCCAAATCAACCAACCCTTGTCGAGCAGATTATTTTTGTTCGGCAGCAGAGTTATTGCCAATCTCTTTTCTTATAGACAGTCTGTTCCCACTTATCTTGATGTATAGCTATTTAGCCTTGGAAGCCTTCGGATGGGCATCTACCCAAAGGTCACCTTTGGCCTGGTCCGGGAGGGATTGATGCCTCCCATTCTGGTCGGCACCCCTAACGGGGCGGCTCGTGGACTCGCCGTCTAAAATGGCCGTCGTGGCCATTTTATTGAACCAGCCTTGTTCCCATTTCGCTATCGCTACAAAATAAAAAAGCCACCCGATGGGTGGCGTTTTTATTTGGCGGAGAGGGCGGGATTCGAACCCGCGGTACCGGTTTCCCAGTACGATGGTTTAGCAAACCACTGGTTTCAGCCTCTCACCCACCTCTCCGGGCACAGAATTTAGACTGAGTAAGAAAAACTGCCATAGCCCCGTGGGGAAAGCAAGCGAACTCCGCCTGGGCTCGACCCTGATGGTGGCATTTTCAGGCTTAAATGGGGTGAATTGTGAATGGACAAATCAGTAAGAATTTCGTCAAGACGGCAACTGACTTGTGACGGACTCTGTTTAGGCTCATACAGGGCTTTTAATGATTTGAAATGATTGAGGAAATTATGAAGTCACTGATTATATCTTGTTGGGTTTTATGTTTTGCCGCCACCGCCTTTGCCGAGGCTGGATACCGGGTGCAGATCCATCAGATGGCTGGCTTTGAAAACCCAAATAGTGTGATTTACCGAGATGTCTCGGACGGTCAGCTACCGACTGGCCGGTATTATTTACGGGCTGGCTCAAGAAACCCGACCTACCCCAGCCAAGTTCTTGGGCGTTTTCAGCTGAACCCTCAGCGTCTATCACGCCTTCAGGCGGGCGAGGCCCTGGACTTGAACAAAGCCATGACCAGCCCCTATGATTTCACGCTCTTCGTACCAGAGAGGCTATTAACAGATGGCCAAGTGGAATTCGAGCTATCCATAGGAGTTCCAGACCCCCTATTGCCCAATATTCATGCGGACACTTGGTTTGCTATCGATGTCTCGGCAGGCGAGCTTCAAGAAATCCACTGGCTGGGCCTTCGGTTTATGGTCGAAATTCAGCCGGCGGAATTTCAGCCGAACTTTCCGGAATCGGTGGAGGCCTATCGCTCGATCCTTTTTCGGTTTGATCATTTGAAGGTCTCTGACCGGATCGATTTTAGCTGTCAGGCAAAGGCCACGTATTTTCGGCAGGAAGTGGATCAATACCTTGCGGGTATCTCTCAGGTTGAGTCCCCTGAGCTGCAACAACAGCTTCGAGAACGCCTACAGGCGCATTTGCTAAAGCTTAAGAACACGCCGGTGGCAAAGCAGTGGTTCAAGTGGGCGATAGGGAAAGTGGCAGGCTCAAGTCACTGTTCGTTTTCGCCCGAGCTGTTTCAATTGTAGTTTTCTGGAAATAGCACGCGCTCGACCGTTTCAATCACGGTATGAAGCACCTTAATATGGACTTCTTGAATGCGATCTGAGGTCTCGGCAGGGACGATGATTGCCAGGTCGGCGAGGTCCTTTAGTTTTCCGCCATCGCGTCCAAGCAAGGCCACTGTGAAAAGGCCCATGTCTTTTGCTGCCTTAAAGGCTTCAACGACATTGTTGGAGTTCCCACTGGTGGATAGCCCTATCAGTAGATCGCCCTTTCGGCCCAGGCCCTGCAATTGTCTTGCAAAAATATGATCAAATCCAAAGTCATTGGACACACAGGTCACATGGCTGGGGTCTCCTAAGGCCAAAGCCCCTAGGGGTTTGCGGTCTTTGCGGTAGCGGCCAGTGAATTCTTCGGCAAAGTGCATGGCATCGCAGTGGCTGCCACCATTGCCGCAAGAAAAGGCGTTTCCGCCTTGCTGATAGGTTTTGATCAGGGCTTGTGAAAACTGCGCACAGCGATCTAGAAAATCGGGGCTTTCAAGGACTCGGTCCAAGGTGCTTCGAGCATCGGTAAAGGACTGGCGCCAAACATCTGAGGTTTCCATAAATTCACCTTTATACGGGGGCGAAAGGCCGCCCATTGCATTTTAGCAAGGTAGCACGGGCTGGGGCTGGCTATCAATTCG
>NYZX01000184.1 GCA_002686065.1 Pseudobdellovibrionaceae bacterium
AACGCCGGTATCGGCAACTTGTAGACTGATATTGATGGAGTTGTTTACGACGGCGACATCCGGCCGAACAATCACCGACACGTATCCGTGATGTGTAAACTTGATCGCGTTCCCAACCAGGTTGACAAGTATCTGCCGGACTCGTAGAGGATCACCGAAGACTTGGGTTGGAGTGTTTGGGTGCAGGTCTAAGTTCAGTTGAACATCGTTATGTGCTGCCGCCACCGATAGCATTTCAAGGGTCTGTTCGATGACATCTTCCAGGTCGAATTCGATATTTTCAAGGCTCAGCTCGCCGGCTTCGATTTTCATTATGTCTAAAATATTGTTGATGATCTCCATCAAGGTGTCCCCAGATGACTTAATGGTTTCGACCATATACTTACGGTCTTCGGCGTCTGGGTCTTCTAAGAGGACTTGAGAAAAACCAATAATGGCATTTAGCGGGGTGCGGATTTCATGGCTCATGTTCGACAAAAAATCACTTTTGACTTGGTTCGCTCGCTCGGCTTCGGCGACAGCCAGTTTTAACTGCTCTCGTGATAAGGTGACTTCGTGGATGTCGGCAAGGGCTCCGACCATACGCCTTGGCTGCCCATTCTCGTCGAAAACGGCTTTTCCGGTTCCTCGGAACCATTTATATTGTCCGTTCTTACACTTAAGCCGGCAGGTGACGATAAAGGGCTTTTCATTGGAAAGGTGCTCTTTGAAGACCTTCCCGACAGGCTTCAGATCATCCGGATGCAGAAGCTGCATGATCGTTTTTAAGGTTGGGGGGATCTCGTCTGGCTTGTACCCAAGCAGACTAAATGTCTGCGGGGACCACCAAGCCTTGTGGCCATCAATATCGTACCAATCCCAAATGCCAACCGAAGCACTTTTGATGGTTAAATCAAAGCGTTCATTGATGTCTTTAATAGCTGCCAGCTGAGCACGTTCGTCGGAGATGTCCATAGCGCCACCGATGACTCGGAAGCCTTCGTTGCGGTCGTCGTCAAATTTTTCGGCAAAAATTCGAAGTGGCCGTGTTTTCCCATTTGGCAATAGAACGTCGATTTCAGTTTGAACGTTGGGCATTCCATGTCTTAGGTTGGATAGGATCTCCCGAAAGGTTTTTCGGTCTTCGTCAGAGGCAAGGGATAGGGCTTGCTCAATGGGAATAACGGAATCTCTGTATTTGTCGGTGAATAGCTGAGTCGTTCGTCGATCCCATATCAAATTGTCTTCATCGACATTCCACTCCCAAACGCCTAGGCCTGATGCCAATAGGGATAGCCGGTACCGCTCTTGAAGATCCTGAATCTCTTTATCCGAGGCCTTTCGCGAGGTGATGTCTTGAATATAGCCCCGAAGCACGGGCTGTTGGTTGTCGTCTTTTTGAACGCGTCTAGCCACCAACCGAACCCAGCGACAACTGCCATCACCTAAGTCGACTTCAAGCTCCAGTTCATGGTCTTTTTGCGAGCGTAGGGCAATGGTTAGGTAATCGACAAGTTTGTCCGAGTCTGGACCAGCGAGGCGGTTTGAAAAGTCGGATAATAAGACTTTTCCATTTTCTGGAAAATCTAAGAGGTCACAGAAGTTTTGGGAAACAGCGAGGGTGTCCGACTGTGCAACCCATTCCCATCCACCGATATGTGCGACTTCCTGCATGTCTTGGATCAAGGCCTGTTGGCAGGCTTCTTCGGCCTGTCGCTGGTCATTTAAGATGATGTACTGGCTAAGCTGTTCTGCCAATAGGCAAAGGCTGTCGTTCTGTTGAGAGTTCAGTTTGAATTTGACTTCATCATAGACACAAATGGCACCAACTTCGTGGCTGTTATCTATTTGAATCAAAAACTGTTCAGTATGGTTGGAGTTTACGAGGTCCGGGGAGGGCGGCTGCCCTTTGCTGGCTATGACTTTCGAACCACGTGGGTCGGTCAAGGTGATCCAGGCTGTCGAGGTTCCTGCGATACTTGAAGCCAGAGCAACGACGCTTCCTAAAAGCTGCGGCGAACGACTACAAATTGTTTCGATATGGTCCACCGTCCACTTATCGTAAGGTTGGATTTTCCCAGGGTTTTCGGCCATCTTTGCTCCTACCCATTTATCGGGATCAAGAAAGGCCGGCGCCAGAGATGCAAAGGAATTTTAATAAAACTTGAATACGGTCTTGATATAGGCGTGAACGGTGTTGCTTAAATCAAGGGTCTGTTGCCGAAACCGCATAGGTTCGTCCCGTTCTTATACTTGATCTGTAAATGGCATTTAGGTGCTAATAGCGGCGGGCGGGCTCGGGTTCTTGGTCATCCGGGCTGTACGCATCTGGGTTAATTGTCTCTACCCATTTCTTATAGTTAGCGTCTACTTCTTCGATCGGAGCCGGTGGCTGGACAGGGCCAATATGTATGGCCAGGCGCCCGGGTTTTGGCAGGGCCGCCCCTTTGGGGAAGATTTTTTTATTCCCATCAAGGTACAAGAATAAAATCGGGGTATCCGACGACACAGCGAAAACACTGACCCCTTTTTTAAATTTTTTAATATAACCGTCGGGTGACCGAGTGCCCTCGGGAAACAGAATCATCCAAATACGATCAAGCTCGTTCAGTAGCGAAGTGCATAACGTAATGGCTTCAGACTTTTTGTCTTTTCTGTCGATCGGAATTGCGCCCAGACAATGCTTAGAAAAAAAGGTAAACAGTCCATTTTTAAACCAGTAGTCTTTTGCCGCCGCGATGTAAAGATGAGCCCAGTACTTAAAGGGGATGGCTGCGGCGATGGATACGGCATCGATGTGGCTGGCATGGTTTGATATAATCAAAAGTCGTGGGTTTTCACGGTAAACCTTATGAATGTCCCCGATGACTTCAAGCCGAACGTAAAAACGGAAGACCAATTTCAGAAAGACAGCCCACATCACGCGGAAGACGTAACTGGTCAGGTCAAACTGTCGGGTGAACAAGGGTAAGTGCTTCAGGTGGCCAGGAAGCTTCATCCATTGTTCGTTTTCGTAGTTCCAGTTCTTCATAGGCGCTCGGGGATTCCTAGCCAGTTAACGACATAGTACAAGACTGGGGCAATAAAAATCAGCTTGTCCATCCGGTCGATGATGTCACCGCGCCCGATAATGAATAGGCCACTCGATTTAATTCCTAGGTCTCGACGAATCGTACACAGAAACAAGTCGCCGAATACACCGACGATACTTGTGGCTAAACCGGCCGCAAGCCAATAAGGCTCGGTGCGAATCGGCAATAGGTGGCGAAGCCCCCAGGCGGCAAGAGTTGTTAAGGCGACTGAAAAAAGAAGGCCTTCATAGGTTGTTCGCGTCGAGATCAGGCTTGCGACCTTATGCTTTCCCAGCAGTAAAGAGCCAATGACCGATGCATTGTCGGCAATTTCAGCAAGGATAAAGACATACACGACAATAAAGACGCCCTTTTCCCATAGTAACATTCGTCCTAAGTGAAGAAAGGACCAGCCAAAAAACACGAAACCCATTAAAGAGAGTGCGATATATTGGATCATTCGCTTCGACGAGTTTCTGACAATCGGAATCAGCGACAAGGTCCCTAAAAACAGCATAGGCATCATGTCGTAATAGGTCGTGTCCCGCTGGTAGATCATATAGGTTGAAGCGGCCACGAAAAAATAGGTCACCCACACAAACCAGCTGCGGTGATACATGCCAGTCATTTGGAAAAAACCCTTACAGGCGCTTATCCCAAAAAGTCCAAGTAAGAAAATGGGCCAGGGGTAAGAGAACCCAGCTAGGATAAATAAGAATGGGCCGAAAAAGATCCAGCTTTTCAAGCTCGCCCAAGCGGCCAGTGAATGCGTGCTGTTATCGCGAAAAGGATAGAAGACGACTCCCATGACAAACAAGAAGCCGATCACAAGGGCGGCGGTTTCTTGGTACATCGGGCTGGAAAGCAAAAGATGCGTCAAAGCTAGTTCCTCCAGGCAATTTGGTAATCTTTGATTTTCTTATACAAAGAAGACCGTGAGATTTTCAAGGTTTCAAGTGCTTGCTCGACATCGTCCGTTGAGCCCAAGACTTGCTTAAGCACCTTGGCCTCATATCGAGCGACTAATTCTTGAAGGCCCATCGATGTGTCGACCGACAGGGAATCCGTTGCCTGGGGGGAATTTGGGGATAAGACGGCTTCAACATCTTCAGCCCGAATAACGGGCAGGGGAGATGTTAAAATAAGTTGTTGGCAGACGCGTTTGAGTTCGCGGACGTTACCTGGCCAGTCGTAGGACTGAAGCTTTTGTATGGCGTCGGCCTCTAGTGTTTTTCGGCGGACCGGGTCCGATGTCATAAAAAATTGCGCAATGGCGGGGATGTCCTCTTTGCGATCGCGTAAGGGGGATAGTTGGATCTGCGTTCCAGAAATTCGCCAGTAAAGGTCTTCACGGAACTCATTGGTTTGGATCATGGACTTCAGATCACGGTTCGAAGCAACGACGACCCGGCATTTAACATGGACGGTTTTGTCTGATCCGACTCGACGCACTTCCCCGGACTCTAGAAAGCGTAGTAGCTTTACTTGTAAGGGTAGACTAAGGGCTTCGATTTCATCTAAAAACAACAAACCGCCATGGGCGGCTTCAGTCAGTCCCATCTTGTTTTGCTCGGCTCCGGTAAAGGACCCCTTCAGATGTCCGAAAAGTTCTGATTCGAAGAGGTTTTCTGGGATTGCTGCGATGTTTACTTGGATCAGGGGCGTGTCAGGGTTTTGGTCGTGCAGAAGGTTTGCAACGACCTCTTTTCCTGTCCCGGATTCGCCTAGGACAAGAATAGGTCCATTCTCCCCGGCTAGCCCAGCGACTTGCTTCCGAATGGTTTGGGCGACTGGAGAGTCACCAATGAACTGAGTTTTATGTGAATGCCCACGGAGGTTTGCCTGTTGCATTAAAAGCAAGGCTTCGATTTTCTCCAGGGTGAGGCGAACCTCTTGCTCGCTAAGCGGCTTGGCTAGAAATCGCGAAGCGCCTGCGGCGAGGGTCTTTTCCATGAGTTCGCGGTTGAGGTCTCCGGACATCGCGACGATTTCCATATGGGGTTCGCCATCGCGAATTTTTTTAATGGCTTCAAGACCTTCGGGCCGGTTGGATCCTGGGGTTAAATGCATGTCGACAAAGGCCGCGTGGTATCCCCCTTCAGGGATTTCGGCGATCGTATTCGCAGCAATTATTTTCCATGAATCTTTGAGTACAATCCGCAAAGACTGTATGATGAGGTCGTCGTCATCTACAACAAGTAACGTCAGCTTTGACACCGCTCAGGTCTCCTATCTACGATCTCTATTTATTATCATAGGTACGGGCTTGAAAGTAGTAAAGGACAGGAAAATGTCTACACAGAAGGTCTTATTATTAGAGGCCATCCACCCGGTCGCAAAAGAACAATTGGAAAAGCAGGGCTTCGAAGTTGAACGCATGACTTCGTCTTTGTCAGATTCGGAACTTATTTCCAAACTAAAGGGCTTTGACGCTGTCGGGATCCGCTCTAAAACGCAATTGACCCAGGCCGTATTGGCCGAATCCAGCCATTTAAGTGCTGTGGGCTGTTTTTGTATCGGTACCAATCAGGTCGATTTAGAAGCGGCTAATAGCTTGGGGATTCCGGTTTTTAACGCCCCCTACAGTAACACTCGAAGTGTCGCTGAATTGGTCATTAGTGAAATTATTGCCCTATCCCGGGGTTTGTTCGATCGAAGTGCGGCGGCCCATAAGGGTGACTGGATGAAGACGGCCTCCGGCAGCCACGAAATCCGAGGGAAAACCTTGGGCCTTGTTGGTTACGGTCATATCGGTAGCCAAGTCAGTGTTCTTGCTGAGGGCATGGGGATGAAGGTTCTTTTTTACGATGTGATTAAAAAGCTTCCCATGGGAAATGCTCAAAGCATCGAAACTTTAGAAGAGCTCCTTTCGCAAAGTGACTTTGTCAGCTTGCATGTTCCTGAAACCCCTGAAACGAAGAATATGATTTCAAAACAGCAGCTGATGCACATGAAAGAGGGTGGTTTTTTGATCAACGCCTCGCGTGGGACAGTGGTTGTTATCGAACATCTTGTCGAGGCCTTAAAGTCAGGTCATGTGGGTGGTGCGGCTGTTGATGTCTTCCCAGAAGAGCCTAAAAACAACCAAGAAGCTTTTCATTCTCCTTTGCAGGGGTTGGCTAACGTGATTCTGACCCCGCATATCGGAGGAAGCACCGAGGAGGCTCAATATTCGATTGGTCTTGAGGTGGCAGAAAGTTTAACTCGTTATTTAAGTCAGGGTTCGACTGGAGGGTCTGTTAACTTTCCGCAGGTCGACCTACCGACTTTGCAGCAGGGGCGCCGTCTTATTAACGTGCACAAAAACGTTCCTGGGGTTCTTGGTAAAATCAACGGAATAGTTTCTTCGGCCGGGGTGAATATTTTGGCTCAGTCGTTGGCGACGGATGCCGCGATTGGATATCTGGTGATGGATATGCAGTCATCGGATGCTAAGAAAGTCTTTGAAGACATCGCAGATCTTGAAACCAGCATTAAAACCCGTCAGTTGAATTCGTAGGGACTTTTATGCGGCCGATGATCTTAGGAATTTGTGGAGGAAGTTGCTCGGGGAAAACAACCTTAGCGCGGCTTCTGGTTCTTGCCTTGGGTACGGATCGTTGCCGGCTGTTAAGGCAGGACAATTACTACAAAGATCAATCGGCTCGATTTGATCGTGATGGTGGGTCGGTCAACTTTGATCACCCTGACGCCATTGACTTCGAGCTTCTGACTCAGCACTTGTCGGAATTGAAACAGGGGAAGACGATCGATCTTCCGATGTACGACTTCGTGACACATACACGTTCGCCAAAAAGGGAAGCCTTTGTTCCGACGGAAATCGTTCTTGTCGATGGCATTTTGATTCTGACTCAAGACCCCTTGGTCGAGGTATTAGATCACTCGGTCTATATCGAGTGTCAGTCGGATTTAAGGTTAGAGCGTCGCTTGGCTCGCGACACGGTCGAACGGGGGCGCACCCGGGAAGGTGTGGTCGCCCAATTTCAATCGCAAGTGGATCCGATGCACAAACAGTTTGTCGAGCCGTCAAAGGCAAAAGCTGACCTTGTCATCGGACAAAAAGAATACCTAGAGTGCCAAACCACCGTCGTGAACAAAGTCCTAGCCCATATGGGGTTGTAGGGGCTTCGGGGCACTGGCGACTTCACTTTCACTTGAGTCTTAGATTGCAGTCCTGACAGTATCCGTTTCCCCTTTTAGGGGGACGCCCATCCATGGGCTCAGTCCGTCGTCGACCTTCGGTCGATCGCTTAACGCTCGACGGAGCCCCCTAAAAGGGGAAACGGACACCGTCAGGACAAACGATACCCAGGTGAGGTCAGGTTGTTTTCGTTTCGTCTTGAAGGGGTGTTCTTGCTGATTTTTACTAACGAATACCTAAGGACAGTGCGCCGGATATTTTTGGAAGAATCGACTTCGCAAAGTCCGAAAGTGGGACGGCGGTTTTTGGGTCGATGACCGGTGTATAGGTTTTGAAGCTTCCCTTATAGGCCATTTGGTAGTTGTTACTTTGCTTCGGTCCGCTGGAAAGAATAGCGGCTAAGCCGTAGGGGCTGGCCTTTTTTGATAGATAGGACTTTAAGGTGATCCCCTTGGCTTCAGTGACGTACTCATCGGCTTTGATTTTCTTGTCACCCGCTAGCTTGAGTTCGACTTGTCGCTGTGGCTTTAAGCCCTTTGCTTGGTTTTCAGAAATCAAAAATCCGGTCAGGTCTAAGCTGTCATCAGCTCCGGTCAAGTATTCAGGCGGAAGCTTTTGTGGGTTTGACCCTAGTAGCGGTGATTTAATGTAGCCTTCGGTGACTTTGAAGCGGCCGCCAATTTTTTTCATCGTAAAGCGCTGAACAAGATGGCCTAAGCCAGCCAGGCCTTGAACTTGGGCTTGAACCTCAATGGTCAGGTGATTTTTGCTTGCAGATACTGTGGCCAGTTGAAGCGAGGCAGGGGCGCTGCTAGCAGGAAGCGTTAACGAGTAATTGGCGCCGTGCCCGGGTTTGTAGTTAGATAGGTCGGCCCACAACTGGGGGCAAAATAGAGTCAGCGAAAAGAAGAGAGCGCTAATAAAACGAGTCACCTAGCCAGCTTACGGGACTATTGTTCGTTCATCAATTCTTCGAGGTACTTATTGCGCTTATCAACCTGCTGCTGCGCCTCTTGAAGGTGTTGCAGGGCTTTTTGAAGGTCTTGGGTCGACACTTGCGAGCTGATCTGACGAAGCTGTTGGATTTGTTTTTGGTTGAGTTGCTGATTTTGCCCCTGTGGGGAGTGTCCCTGATGGAGCTGTGACAAGTCCACGGTCGGTAAATCCTCGGCCCAGCTAGGCGAAGATGCGAAAAAGATCCCGATAATGATAAGTTTCTTCATAGCCATTCCCTCATAGACTTCATCGGTTCTAGAGGGCTTGGTCTGAAGGCTCTATTTTTGAGCGGTTAGGTACTTGGAAAGAAAGGCTCGGCCTGTTTCAATTTGAGAAAACCCAGACGTCGAAAACAGTTCTTCCATCGGGTGATTAACGTAGTTTTTGTAGAAGGGTTCGTGGAAGCTTTTTGGGAACTCCTGTAAAGCCCATTCGAAATTCGAGTCGTCATGCATTTGGATGGAATCCACCATTGCGGCAAGACCGGTTTCTTTTAGGACTCGGTGGCTCTCAGCAAGGACTTGTTTTCGCACTTCTAGGGGGAGTTCGTGAAACAGAAAAACCGACACAACGGCATCAAAAGTAGCATCTTTAAATGGGAGGTCCTCAGCCTTTCCCTGTTGAATGGAGACGCGAGGGAACGCGCGAAGGTGATCTTTAGCCACCTGAAGGTAGGGGTGGCTGAGGTCCATAGCGACGATTTCGGCCTCTGGGAAAGCCTGAGCCAGATATTTAGTAAATGTCCCTCGTCCGCATGCCACTTCAAGAAAACGCAGTCCGCGCCCTGTCGGGTGAGATTTAAACTGGTCCTTCAAGGGTCGAAGGATCGACCGTCTCATGGCATTGGCCGTACCGGCGAACAGCAGCTCAACTTGGTGCTCGTAAATTTCGGCCGACTTTTTCGAAAGGTAGCCGTCGGTTTGGTAGTGAAAGTTTCGTTGGTAATACTCGGGCAAGTCTTCAAGCCACTGTTTGGCTTTTCTGCTAAATGCTTTACTGGCCTTATTATTTCTTCTTCGGGCCATGAACGCCGCATCTGCGAAGATCTTCAGAAGACGTTTGAAGTGCGGGGCAGGGCGTTCTAGCTCAAGGACCGTGAGTGGATAAAGCCCCTCGGTGATGTTCAGGGCGTCCTGCTTCAGAAGCTGGTTCACTAACTGAAACGAGTACTGATCCATTTTACCTAGGCGGCCCGTGGTATTGCGCGAGGACGGATCGAAGATTTTACGAATGATCGGGAGCGGCTGACTTTCTAAGAAGTACAGCGCCGATCGGCCCAGTTGAAACCCATGAATCAGATGGGATAGCTTCATAATCGACTTCTGTGGGATAGATTCCGTTTCAGGCATCAAACACCTTTCCTGGGTTGATGATACCATTTGGGTCGAAGACTTTCCGCACTTGTCTCATGAGTTCAATCTCTGTCTGACTTCTGGTAAGGTGCAAATAAGGTTTCTTGACAAGGCCAACGCCGTGTTCAGCCGAAACACTGCCGCCCTTGGCTTGGATCATTCCAAATAGGCGGTCGTCAACCTTGTGGCAAGCTTCGATAAAGTCATCTGAGTTCCAGCCTTCGGGCTTCAAAATATTGATATGTAGGTTTCCGTCTCCGATGTGCCCAAACCAAACAACATCAAATTCGGGGTAGTCTTCTTTTAGGATTTGGTCCATTTCAGTTAAAAATCCAGGGACTTCAGATATCCGTACCGAGACATCATTTTTGTAAGGAGAATAGTGTGAGGTTGCTTCCGAGATGTCTTCGCGTAGACGCCATAGCTGGACGGATTGCTCTTTGGTTTGGCTAAGGGTTCCATCTAGGATGGCTCCCGATTCCATGCCGGATTCGAGTAAGCCAAGAGCCGCGTCCAGTGTTTCATCGTTTTCGTTTTCAATTTCAATTAAGACATAATAAGGGGTCTCTGTTTCGAACGGGCGTTGAAGGTCGGTATGCTTAAGCACATAGCCTAAAGCGAGTTCGGTGAACATTTCAAAAGCTTGAACCTTAAACTGCGAACGAAACTGATGAAATAGGTTCATTACGGCAGCCAAATCTTCCACGCCGAAAACAAACAGGTGAAGCGGGGGCGGTGGGGAGGCTAGTTTGATCTCGCATTCGGTGATAAAGCCAAGTGTTCCTTCACTGCCAATAAACAGGTGCCTTAGATCGTAGCCAGTCGCGTTTTTAACCAGCCCCTGGTTCAATTTTAAAATGTCTCCGGCACCGGTGACCACAGTTAAGCTGGCGACCCAGTCCCGTGTTAAGCCGTAGCGAACCACCTTGATGCCACCGGCATTGGTTGCGATGTTTCCACCGATTTGGCTAGATCCACGGGCTGCGAAGTCGACCGGGTAGTAAAGGCCTTTTTCTTCGGCAAACTGCTGGAGGTTTTCAGTGATGACTCCAGCTTCGCATCGGACGGTTTGATCAAACGGGTTGAAGTCCAAGACTTTGTTCATTTTTTCGAAGCTGATGATGACTTCGCCTTTTGTAGCAAAGGCTCCACCGCTAAGACCGGTGCGGCCACCAGAGGGGATCAGGGCGGTTTTCGTTTCGTTCGCCCACTTGACGACCTTCTGAACGTCTTCCGTCGACTTGGGGAAGACGACGGCACTCGCTTTTGGCTGGTAATGCTTTGTCCAGTCCTTTGCGTAGGTTTCAAGCGATTCATCGTCAGTTAGAATTTGTTCGGGCGGTAGTTGCTTTTGAAGAGATTCAATCATTGTTGTTCCAGCTTTTTTATAAAGGCGTTGTAAAGTTCAAATTCCGTTGTGCTCAGTTTTTGTCCCTGGCTATCGGCTTCAAGAACAGCGTCCAAGACGAGGCAGCCTTGCTGAACCGTGTCCAGGTCCGCTTGAGGGTTATTTTCTAAGTGAGCTTCAAGGTGGCCCGCGACCTCAGAAACCAGGTCAAGCCCGTAGGTCTTG
>NYZX01000185.1 GCA_002686065.1 Pseudobdellovibrionaceae bacterium
CCGACCTTACCAAAAAAGTTCGAAGTGATTAACTTCGAAAAGGTCACAAAGGGATTTGAGCTGCTTCAAAAAAAACGGGTCGACGCTGTTCTTTTTTGGGACCTCGGGGCCGACCGGTTTTTGCCTCGGTATAAAGGAAGCATCGTATCGGTGGATAGCGATATAGTTTCAACGATGAACTCGGGCTTAAACTGCCATGAAAGCGATAAAAACAAACGATTTCTTGCATACATTAAAGCCGAATATCCCATCGACCCGAAGAAACATGCTGCAAGCCACGGGGTCCGCCCCACCACGCCTGCCCCTACGTTGTAGTTGTTAACGCAAGCGGCTTATAAACTTCTCAAGGTTCAGTCGCCCCCCAGACACGGTTCTACCATTGAGGTCCTCCTGAGGCGTAACCGTACCTAACAAAGCCTCTTTCACAAGCAAAGCGGTCTCTGAAGGTCGTGTGATGATCTGGTCAGACGACAAAACGGAGTAAGCCAATGCCACGGCCCCAGTCACCTGCGGGGTTGCCATAGATGTCCCCGTTGCTTCGCCGTAGTTGTTTCCGGGAACCGTCGAAAGTATGGATGTACCTGGAGCTCCCAGGTCAATACTCGTCGAACCGTATCCGGCACGGCGATACTTAACGCCATCGACCGTCGTATTCGTCACTGCCACAACGTAGGGGCTCGAGCAGGCTGTTGGAACATCGCCATCTTCATCAACATTGACATCATCATTAATCGTTGCAGCGATGGACAGAATCCCGTTCTCCCCTAATGTATCAAACATATCGTTCCATACGGGGTAGTCATTCTGGTCACACTTCGCATAGTCGATGCCGAAGCTCGAATTGATCGCTACAACTAAAGCCCCCTGCTCTCCTCCGGTCGCTAAGAACCGCTTTTTCAAAGTTAGCAAATAGTCATACGCTTTGATAACAACCGAAGTCTGCCCACTACTACCAGCGACGGGGATCAGCCCGACATTCCAATTCACCCCGGAAACGCCTTTTCCGTTGTTTCCTTGTGCACCGACGATGCCGGCGACATGAGTTCCGTGGTAATGACTTGGAACCTCTCCGTTGTCGTCGTAAGCATTCCAACCATTTACATCATCAACAAAACCATTCCCATCATCATCGATATGATTGCCGGCCACTTCGGATTGGTTTGTCCATACATTCCCGACAAGATCTTCGTGTGCTAAATCCATACCGCCATCGACAATGCCAACCGCGACAGGATTCCCGTCTAAGGTTTGGCCTCCGGTTGTGTACTGCCACGCCTGAGGAGCATTGACCCCGTAGGTGGAGCTTAAGCCCCACTGTCTTGCAAGCAAGGGGTCGCTGGCACGCGGTGAAACCTTATGGTCGACCTGAACGTAAGCTAGGTTTTCGTCATCTTTTAATAAAACAAGCGCCGACTTCTGGTCCAAAAGCATATGACCACGAACCAAAAATAGTCCTAACGAGCCCGAAAGCATTTCTTGGACCTTAAACATCCCACCCGCTTTAAAGTGAGCATCCAGCTGGTTCACTTTCGCCGAGGCTTTTAATTTGACAATAAAATCGTTGGAGGCACGGCCCGAAAAGGAATACAGAATTATCAATAGCAAGGTGACGGTTCTTCCAATCCTCATAGGTAGCCCTCCTGGCAACGTTGCACACCTAGTTTATGAACTCAGCCAGGGATGACACGAAAATGGTCACTTAGAAGTCAACTCTTTCACCAAAGAAGTGGAATCTTCTTGCCGGTCCTGGGGCCTAAAGACTAGAAACGGTCTAACGTCGGAGCCCTAAACATGCGCCCTTTTAATTCTCAAGCTGTCCCTAAACCTCCTCGTCCAGAATTTTTGGACGACATTGATTGGTCTATCCCGACCGACCTTGAGCTTGGAAGCGGTGCTGGACTGTTTGCCATCCGCTATAGCCAGATGCACCCCGAACGCCAGTTGATTGCCATTGAACGCACATCGGAAAAGTTTTTAAAAATGAAAGGGCGCGCCCTTAATCATGGCTCGCCAACTAACTTGTTCATTGACCAGTCTGACGTCGTCAACTGGGTCACGCACTTCACCCCGTCGTCCAGTATCGAAAACTATTTTATCTGGTATCCAAACCCCTACCCGAAGCCTCAACAAAAAAACAAACGCTACCATAATATGCCGTTTACAGAACTGCAGATGGATCGCCTTAAAACAGGCGGTCACTTGTACCTAGCCACCAATCAGACGAGCTACTTTGAAGAAGCCCTTCTGGTCTACGAAAAGGTTTGGGGGCTTTCCGTGGTCGAACACAAAACCGTCGACCCGCTCAAACAAAAACCCCGGACTCATTTCGAGAAAAAATACCTACAACGCGGCGAGCCCTGCTTCGAGGCCTGCTTTAAAAAAGTATAAAATTTTGTCCTGCTTTGAGACGTCCACCCAGACCAGCATCTCCCAGAAGAGCGACACCTGACTCTGAAGTTTTTTTAGTTAAAATCATCACCCCAGCTCTCAGATTGGGACCCTGCAAAGCTTCAGAAATTTATTTCACGGACGATAAGCTAAGCATGTCCTATGTCAGAAAGATTCTAATCTGTTCGCACAACAACCAGTTCCTCGTCGATGGACAGGGTCCACTGAAGCAAGCCTTTTCCGTGCAATGGGCGCAGACGGCCGAAGCTTTTCACTTTCTTATGTCTGAATGGGAACCCGATGTCGTTTTCTACGATATCGATGCAGCAATCAGTATTGATTTGAAAACCATTCGTCAAAACCACTGCCCATCAGAGCTCCTTGTGTATAGTTTTTCAAAAAACTGGAGAACTTCGACTCAAGAACAACATCTTAAAGGCGGAATTGACGACACCTTTCCCGTCCCAGTTGATCCAAAGCTTCTAGTTGCAAAAATTGAAGCCACCTTTCACCGCGACACAATCATCGCGATGAAAGCGAAGAACTCAAACGCTTCGAACGGACAAGTTCAAAGCTCCTCTCAGCAAGAGGTGCCAGTCAAACCAAAGGCAGACCGTGTTGTTATTGATGGAATTGAAGTCCATGTAAATGACTATTTGATCAAAAAAGATGGTCAAATCCTTAGTGTCACTCCCACCCAGTTCCGGCTACTTACGACTTTCATTACTTACCACGATCAACTTTTAAGCCGTGATTGGCTACGCGAACATGTTTGGCAGAATTCAGACATCTCTCCGCGTTCGATTGATGCTCAGATTTCAAAGCTTAAAAAGATACTGCCAGATATCGATCGATATCTGACGAACGTTTACGGCAAGGGCTACATCATGACCCTTCCTGCGGATCACAACATCGCCGCCTAAGCGATGTTGCCCCATTGGTATTCTATTTTATTCAGGATTAAATTCGATCAGGACATTCGTATTTAACACGAATGCGACCACCAGATGGAACCGCCGGAGAGAAATGAATCCGTCCGCTACCCGAGTCAAAGTAGATTTGCGTACCGGCTGGAATCCCAGCGACAGCCTCAACCTGTGGGTCACTGACTGGAGTACACTCTAATTGTACGGGAACTTCAGAGATCACGCCTGCGATATCACGAAGTTGATTAGCATAGTCACTGGCACAGATGTTTCCAAGCACACCAGGAATCAAAGTCCGATCATTCGTGATGGCTGAGTCATTCACAAATCGAGCATAAACCTTACCTTCGTACCCGAAGATAAACTGATTCCCTTGCGATGACTGCTGACTTAAACACCCGCTATCACCAGGGCGCACAATGATTGGGTGAACACTGACGGCTTTACTATCACCCAGTTGATTACGAACCTTAGAAAGAAGCGTCTCTGGAAGGTCTAAGTTTTCCAACTGCGGAGAGTTCGTCCCACGACCACCAGCCGAACGCTCGTCTTCATCCGATAGAATGACGACGGCAAAGTGGGCGTCTTTTCTAAAGAAGCTCGGGTCAGCACGATCTAGAACAAGGTTTGCGGCATAGATAGCTCGTTCGTCACCAGATGGGCAGTTCGTGAAGTTGCTGTCCTCACAGACTTCCGTTTCTTCGCGTTGAATTGCATCTTTAAACAGTTGAACTCGATCGATTGTTTGGTTTGTGAGGACGGTTTGTCCGTTACCAAAGATAATGAAGTTTCCATTTTTCAGATCTGATTGGCTGACACTCGAAGTCCCACCAGTCACCCCTGAAACATCTGTTGTGGTGATCGCGATTTGATAATCCACGTTTTGATCATCAAGGCGTTCGATAAACATATTGAAGCGGTTTGCGATCTTCCGCTGCTCTGTCGACATCGAACCACTGTTATCGTTCACAAATAGGATGTCCACTTTACCTAAAGTGATTTCATCCGTCAGACTCAAGGTTCCTGCCGAGCTATCGCACTCAAGGTCTGGGTCCTCTTCTTGTAGAAGCTGACAAGTCACGTCCGGTGGGGTTGGCGCAAACTCAACTTCGGAACATCCAATGACGTACCCCACAGTCAGGATGCAGATTAATATGTATTTTGCCTTTGTCATAAAGTGACCTCTCTAGGGTTTTGTACTCCAACAAACATGCCATCCCCAGCAAAAACCCTAAGATTCTGAAATCACTAAAAATTTTCCACATGGCCCAACAAGAACTGGCACGGCTTTAGGTGTAAATGATCTGGACACTAGTCTAGATCTATTTAAAAAAATCTAGTATTTTCAATAACTTGAACTATTTTATTGTTTTCAAGGGAGGCCTTTTTTGTCAGCACCTGAAGCGGCACCATCGAAACCACAGTCCTTTATCTTCCGCATTTTGGGCCTCATCCTCATTTTAATTGGCATTCTGATGTTCGTTGAGATCATGTTTTTGCGAGACTTTACGGTTCCAGAGCACGCCAGCTCGGCGGATAAATTCCAGGCCTTGTGGCGAAAGGACCTCGAGTACATCCAAAAGCAAAAGCCACTAAATAAGTTGTTCTCGGAGGTTCACAGAATTCGTCTGGTCCCCACTCACACGCAGGTCAATCAGTGGATCGCAGAGATGCGGTCAACCGATACACAGGCAACAGTACCGCTCACGGGGATCCCGATTGAGCTCAACGAAGGCGGCACGGTCGACCTAGAAATCCTGTTTAACTATTGGAAAGACTCCAAAGGTGAAGCTGTCGTGGTTCAGTATAGCTTTATCGAAAAAGGCACGAACGAGCTACTGCTTGAATTAGGGCGAACTCTATTTCTTGTCGGCCAACGCGAGGACTATGATGACAACCCCGGAGAAACCGAAGCGATGTAGACAGCCAACAAAATGGCGGCATAAGGTTTTGCATTCGACCCGCCAGTGCCGCTAGCCAGTCCTCACACTTGGCTAATCAAACTTGAAACTAAGGCCGGCGAAACCCTGAATCTGACGGCTCGCCAGTTCGAACCCGCTGGTTTTATCTTCGTTAATATCCCGAAGTCCATAAACATACCTGATGTCTATAAGGACACCCATGGATTCCGTCAGGTTACCGATCACCTGCATTGAGGCAATGGCCCCATAGTCCTCTTCCGAGATACCTTCTGTTCCAAATCCAGACAGGTTTCCAAGGGAGGTCTCGGTTTCCGCACCCGACGTTCCATCGGTTACAGTCGCATCGCCCATGGCCTGGCTGACATATAGGCCAACTCCAAAGTTAAATGGACTATCAGGTTGTTGGCGATATCGAATCATAAAATATTCGGTCAAGTTGTCGTGTTCAATTTTGTCACCTGAAGCATCCAGTTCAAACGACTTAGGTGCATAGGTAATCCCGATCTCTAAGCCCCACATGCCCGAGTCTTTAATTGGCAAGGACAAAAAAGCACCAAACCCTGGCGCGGACTCGGCTGAAGTTCCTGTGTATCCAGAAACATCGTTATCTGATTCGATGCTTGCCCAGTTCAGTCCAGCCATCAAACCAAGCTGTTTGTACGCCATGGCTTGCTGGCTCACCAAAAGAAGTCCCGTCGCTAGGATAAAAAGATTCAGTTGTTTCATATGCCTTCCCTTTCGCCCTCAATGCGCCGATCAACTCAAGACTCATACAGGTTTTATTTCTCC
>NYZX01000186.1 GCA_002686065.1 Pseudobdellovibrionaceae bacterium
CCATTGAGCTCGCGGTACCAAATATAGGCCGCATTGCCATGAAGGGCGTTTGGAACCAAAAGCTTCATATCACCACCCTTTTGGGGGTGGGCTGTGCCCTTAAAATTGGAAAAGATCACCGGATGTCGTTGAACCGGAGCGGTCTCAACAACTTCAATGGCCCGTTCGATAGGAACAGACGCACAGTTTTGAAACTGTGTGATTAGAATGGCCGAAACCAACATAAAACCAAAAAATCGAAGCCTCATCGGGTCTACCTCTCGACTTTGTATCGGTCGACGACGGGAAAAGTTGAGGCTCAAATCCGCCAGAACAGCTATAGACAGCCCTCTGGCCCGCAGTGACATTGCGCAAAAACTAGGGCACAGTGAGGGCCTGGGAGGTCCACTTTATGGGCTCTATTGAATCTCGAATCGAGACACTGAAGAAAAAGCACAATGCCTTGATCCTGGCGCACTTCTACGAAGACGGCGACATCCAAGACATCGCCGACCATATCGGTGACAGTTTATTTTTGGCCCAGCAGGGACAGCAAAGCGAAGCCCCTGTAGTCTTACTTGCGGGCGTCGTCTTTATGGCTGAAAGCGTGAAGATCTTATCACCGAACAAAACCGTACTCGCCCCAGACATGAACGCTGGCTGTAGCTTGGTTCAACACTCCCCCTATGAAAAATATCTGGAATGGCGCAAACAGCATCCCAATGGAATTGCTGTCACCTATATTAACTCCAGCGCCGAAGTTAAAAGTATTTCCGATGTGATCTGCACCTCAAGTAATGCGGAAAAAATTATCGCCTCCATTCCTGAAGATCGCCCGATTCTTTTTGGTCCAGATAAAAACCTGGGTCGCTATCTGGCTAAAAAATTCGGACGCGAAATGGTCTTGTGGCAAGGCGCCTGCGAAGTTCATGTGTTGTTTTCGGCTCGGAAGCTCTATGAATTAAAACTGGAACACCCGGATGCCCCGGTCATTGCCCACCCCGAGTGTGACGAGGCCGTTTTGCAGTATGCCGATGTCATCGGGTCAACATCTCGCCTTCTTCAAGAGGTCAAAGACAACCCCGCGAAGACATTTATTGTTGCCACCGAGCACGGGATTCTACATCAAATGCAGAAGGCCCGACCAGATGCCACTTTGATTCAGGCTCCCGCCGAGGGCTCTTGTGCCTGCAACAACTGCCCCTATATGAAATTGAACACACTTGAAAAGATCGAGAAGGCTCTAGAAAGCCTCGAACCCTCTGTCAGCGTTCCCGACGATATCCGAGCCAAGGCGCAAGTGTCGCTGGATCGCATGATGGACATCACCGCAGGTCGTCCTGTTACTTGGCCGGACCGGTTCGAAGGATAAAGAACCTAGGGTTTTAGCTCTATCTGCTGAAGCTGATAATAGCGCTGATCCACAAGCTGATTCAGTCTTTCGACTTTGTCGATATAGATATGAAGATCCTCTTGTGCCAGCCTCAAGGATTGAATCGGCAGATGGAAGCCCGTTGCCATGGTGCCCTGCAAGCCCACCGATGCGTGATTTAAATAATCCTCAGTCACGTGATGGACCAACAATAGACGCGGAGCCATTCCTGATAACGTGTCAGAGATGGCATCGAGATCACCAAAAAGAAGATCCGAAGACGCCCCTGGAGTGCGCGCCTCATGGCCGATGGCGTTTAAGTAGTTTTCTAGCGTTTTAAGGCCATCAGCGATATGGACACTTGGCTGCCCCACCATCCGCGCCGCCCACCGAAAGCCATCCAAATCATAGGATGGCCCATTTGGCGCTTGATAGATTTCGGCTAGGCCCTCAGTCAAAGCAACAAGCTTATCTAAATTTGATTGAAGCCTCGATGTGTCGACGGCTGTAATAACATCGGCCCCACGAGTGACAGCTTGTCTTCGAAGCTGCTTCAATATTTTACGAGCTTGCCTGAATGGCTTTGAACCCAGTCCTGACGAAAGAATAGCAGGAATCGAAAACGCCGAGGCGAACACCACCGAATCAAGGACATCGGCCATCGAGTTCCCTACTATATTGAACATATCAACATCGCTCTGATAACCCAGGATGGGGCCGAAAACGACCCCAGCAAAAGGCAGCAATCTAAAAAGGTTATGTACATTACTTATGGAATCGACGGCGTATTTCCGAAGACCAACTTTACCGGCTCCGTCGTACCCTTTATTTAGTAGACTCAAGTGGGGGTAGATCCGCGGAATCAGGAAGGCTAAAACAGAGCGAAGCTGATCACGTATTTCGTTTCCATGAGTTTCAAGTCGGTCACGATAGGTTTCTACACGCCCCCTGGCTAGGCCGAGTTCAAGACCTGTGATTCCTTGTTCATCAACATGGTCCGGAATATATAAAGACCCTGTCTCATCTGTTAGATCCAAAGATAGCTGGTCGACGTATTCAGCAAGACGTCTTCGATTCACTTTAAGAATGCCCTCACCTGTCGATTCAGCTAAAATACGTTCGAGCTCTTCGAGGCTTTTAGGGTTGCCTTTTCTATTCACAGCGAACAACTGTGAGACCACGTCCTCACTGCCCCCGATCAAACCAGAGTCTAAGTAAAGTCGACTGATTCCCAGCAAGATTTTGGGGTGCCCTAAAACCATATGATCCAGAAGCAAATCCCAAACATAGCGCCGGGCCTGACGAGCCCTGGCACCCTGAGGCTTCGGCAAAACATTTGGATCCAACAAGTCGCCGTTATACCGATCCAAAGACCCGCGCGACACCTGAAGCCTAGCCAAGCCACCTGAGACAAGGGAAAGCTGCTGTTTAACCTGTAATGAGGCCATTCCCGTAAACACAGATGCACAACTGGGAAAGCCGTCAGAAGGGCCCGCAAGTAAAGTCGTACAAGACATAAGTAAAAACCCGGACAGCCCAAACGTCCCAAACAAGACTTTGATCACCGAGTCCCCCCTTCTAATCGGGCCCGATTGAACTGAGATTCCTGCTTTTTTAAAGCCGTCAGCAGATTTGCTGAGGCTTCATGAACCTGGTCTGCGACTGTTAAGTGAAGGTGGTAAGTGCTTTCATGCCTTTCAAAGACGGAAACCAGCGAGCGCTCTGAAGCCCCTACCCTGCCATCCTGACCTTCAAGGTGTTGACGTAAGCCCTCACCTAACTGAACAAAGCCCTGGTAAAGGTGATTTGACTCAAGGCTGACCTCGTTCAGTATGGTGAGTTGACGAAGCAAGGACTCGAGCTCTTCCCCGATCTCCTCAGCCGCAAGACTGGCCCTCGTGTTCGTTTGGTTAAACTGCTGAAGTTTCTGATCGAATCGCTTTTTTTGGCGAGTGAGTTGCTGAGCCATATCTGTCATCGCCTGCCGCTGATGAACCGCTTCTCCAATACCAGATAAGAAATGCTGATGAATCTCTGACATCAAATCCACATCCTGACTCCAGTCGAGACTCGTCGGCTGCAGCTGAAGCAAATGATCTAAGTGAGCTTCCATCCGGTCCAAAGACTGAACTAATGTGGTTCGGCTGTCCGCCCCTCCTGTCGAGTCCGATCTCGGACGCACCGGTGCCGCTCGCAGAAGCTTGTTAAAAAACCGCCGAGTCCTGAAAAAATGTCTTCGAACAAATCGGTGAAACCAGACATCAAATGTCGTCTTCAATCCGACAAGCGCGTAAAACTCATAAAACTTGGTTTGAATATAGGACTGCGCCCGGGCCAGGCCTTCCATATCACCATCCATGATATAGTCCTCATAAGGGCGCCGTTCACCATAAGCGGCGCCATCGTTTAGCAATGGCCAAATGACATCCACGCTATCGGGATTTAGAACCAGCCAACCCAAAGCCACCGCACCACCGAAGTAATAAACGACCTTACTCATAAGTAGATCAAAAGGATCGATGTTCGCGAAGCCGAGCTTCTTAGCCCCAACTGGCAACCCCGGTCGCTCCTGGTAAGCCAAAGAAAGATCATCAAACCGTAGATACATCCTAGGGATCAGATACATTAAGTCGTCTTCTAAGAAGGCCCGAACCAACTCGCTATGACCTTCAGCATAGGCCTGAAAATCACTATCAGGAACAATCAAACCGGATGGCCCAACCAGCCGAGTCGGAGACTTACCTTCGCCGCCACCTACTTCTGCGTGCAAAACGTCTTCCACTAATTGACTGACAAAGTTCTGTAGCTCCTTTGACCCAAAGGTCGCTGGCTTTCTACGAAAATGTTTTAGAAGAACCTTCTGAAACTTACCGAATGATGGGTCGTCAAATAAGGGGGTCGAACCCGTATAAACCCCTTGATAGATAAGCTCGCCCGCATATAACTCGATAATTCGATTCAACAGAACTGGGTGCCCCAAGGCCACCGACTGACGAAATAAAAAGTCACGAACCGATTTTTGAACTTTGCGTTCCAGCCCTGACTTTGGAACCCTCAAACCCTCTTGGCTCGTGACGGATTCCTGGGTCTGTACGGACTCTCTAGCCAAGCCTGAACGAACTCTAAGATCAGACCTTAATACAAGTAGCCGGCTTTTAAAAACTTGGTCGCAAGCCCGCCTTGGCCCCGCAAAACTTGGCGTCACTTGGGCGAAACTGAGAACAAGCAAAAAACAAATGCTGAGGTGGCGCAAAGGACTCTCCGAAGGGTTTGATAGGTTCTAGATAAAGCAATTCCCAGACCACTTGCTAACGCGATCAGCGCAATGCCCGTGTGGCCTGGCAAAGCTTGGTGTGAATATTTTTCGTCAATGAAGTTTAGTTGCTCATCCGCCAGTAACCGCAAGGGTCGACGAAGACCGATTTCTGACCATGAATCATAAACTTAGATCAGATTTCAACAACCTAACTTTGGCACTAATCTTGGAATCCCTACAGAAAAACGCAATGAAAGAAGGATCTATGAGCCGCCTTACCGCCCCTATTTTTCTGAGTGCCTCACTTTGTCTGATGGCCACATCCTCATGGGCCGGCTGGGGTTTTGGCCATTCAAAACAGCCCACCAGCGAGCTGGCTTCAAGCAAAAACTTCGAGCTGTTACGACAGAATGTCCGAAAGAACCTACCTGGTTACAAGATGAATGAGCAACTGGTTGCCTTCGAAGATATGGCCTCTCCGACGTCAGAGCTATTTCGTCAAATCGTGACAAGCCTGGATAGCAAACTAGAGCCTTTATATCAAAAACGCATGAATTCCATGGAAGATCCTGCGACCGAGATCGAATACGAATTCTATAACAATATGGCCGCCGTGTTGTTACTTAACGAACTTTCAAGTATGGACCCCGAGGACCTCAGGCTGATTCGGAACGTCAGCACGATCACCTTGGCCTTCTCGTCACTGGTCCCGGAACGCCTGTGGCGATCGGTCGGATCAGCCAGCGAGACGCTCCCGTCCAAGATTGAAACCATGAAAAGCTTCAATTTGATGTTCGAAACCGTTCTTCAAAAGCAGGTCCTTCAGCACCAATCAGGACAGCCCTTTGATGCGCTTGCAATGTCCTATCAGGCCTTCTATCAGCTCGCCGAATCCTCACCCGAGACCTCTGGATCATTGAGCCTGCCGATGGTGACTCGACTTAGTTTTCTGTTTACCGACGTTCAAAACGCCATCATTGGTGGCTCCTCCCGCCTGAGCGAAGCCGGTCAAACCCGCCTAAGACATCTTGTCGGTGACGAAAACTACGACAAGGTCACAGTCCTGATGGGACAAGCGTTGCAAGCGGCCAAGACGGACTTTGAGAAGCACCCAATTCGATCCACACTACAAGTCGTCGGCACGATTAGCCCCTTTTTCTTACCAAAAGGCCTCGCTCTGATCGTCGCAGGTCTTTCGGCAGCCGCTAAGACCAGCGAGCTTGAGCGATTTGTCGCAGTCCAAACTATTAAGAAAGTCGGGTCGACGGCGTTGAACAGCCTTCGATCTGGCTCGGAAAAAGGTCTTCAGGCCTTATCAGGATTTGGGCAGCGCTTCGGGCAGGGAGTCAGCGAAAAGTACAACGCCTTCCGCTGTGCGGGCGTGTTCTCGAAGTACTACTAAGATCTATCGGCGGTCCTCCGCCGATTCGTTTTCAACGTCGAATGATATAGACTGTTTCACCAGGTCATTTTCAAACCGCGCCTGCAGATCTTTTGCACGATCCACAGCCGATTGGGTCACTTCAAACCCTGAGACAATCATACCCCATGTCTTTTCCATAACCATGGGCCCCTGGCCTTGAGATGCTGGGATTAATGTTCCCGGCTGCGTGCTCTGTGGAGCGTTCTGTGCCCCCAAATGAGCGATACCTAGAAAGTAACTGGCATGAGGGCTGGCTGCCGCCATAAGCTCATCCAAAACCTCGGTCTGTTCTCGAAGCAAACCCAAGGATTCCCACAGATAGGTTTTCTGCTCAGCCACGCGATCCGGACGTCCCTCTGGGTCGAACTTTTTATACTCATTCTCAAGTTGCTTAAAAACCAAAGCCAGGTGCTGAACCTGACGCTGAAGTTCTTCAAGGTAAGAGTTTAGAAGACTTGTTCCCTGACTAAGACTGTAATGAAGCTGCTGAAGTTCAGAGACACTGAGGTTTTCCACATCGGCAACTTCAGCCAACATGGCCTCTGTCTTATCCGTCAGTTCATGAATGCTTTTTAAAGTACTCGGAAGAAAAGACCCGGCCATATCTAGCTTCGCCAGCTCGGGCACGCGCCCCCGACGAGAATGTCGATAGATCGAACGCAGTTTTCGTCGAACGCCGTAAAAATCCCTAAACATCTGCCTTTTGAGCCCTTCCCCTAATATATGAATCCCCCCAGTCATTCCAAAAAGAACCGGGGCGGCACCGGCAACAACCTCCAGGCCCTCGACAGAAGCAAGAAAAAGAGTCATTCCTAGACCGAATCCTTGTATTCCGCTCTTTATCCAACGTAGACCCCTTGGCCAACTTTCGCCGATCTTCCCGCCGGCATAACCGTGCACCGTCATACGCTCGGCGTTTTTTCGTGCGTCTAACAACTGGGGTAGGTGCTGGTGAATACGAGGTATCAGGTAATACAAGATTTGCCTGAGGTTTTTTTCAACAAGTTCGTTTTCGGTGCGAAGGACACGCATATAGGTTTCGGTTCTTGTTAAAGAGAACAGACTTCTTTCACTGGCATGGTAGGCATCGACCGCGTAAAAGGCGTGATTGGCACGATAGTCCCGAGTCCCAGGAGGTTTGAAAGCCGAAATATCCATATAATTTTCAACCAACCAATCAACGACCTCAACTAAGTTCTCTGTCGGAATTTTTGCCGGCCCAGTGCCCCAGGCTGACTTCGCTTGCCTTAGGATCTCGATCATTCCGGGGTGGGTTTTATCATAACCTACAGTGCTAAAGATTTCGTCTATTTCCAAGGTTTTAGCATACAGCAAAGCAATTCGTTCGATGGCTTTGGAGTGACCAATACTCATATTCGTGTCGACCAACATATCCCAAACTTTGCGGCGGACCTTACGATCCGAGGCCCCCTTCACTGGCTGAAGGGCGTGGATATTGGCCTGCGCCATTTGATTTGAACGAGTCGCCAGAGTCTGTTTTGTTGTGGGCTTCAGGCCCTTGTTTTTCGGACGCAGGGGAACCGGAAACGACCCGTGGGAAAAGGTCTGATAGCATCGGTTAGCTTCAACCTCTGCCACAGCCAAAAAGGAGCCTAACGTAACCACGACAAAAAGAAGTCTTATGATCACCACCGATCACCCCCAAAGTGGACGTCATTCAACAGGGCCTCTTTTTCTTGGACCGCTAGCTGAAAGGTCAAAATTTGAGACTGAAGCCGATCCAAAAAGTCCATGTAGTTTTGATCACCCGCCACGTTCAG
>NYZX01000187.1 GCA_002686065.1 Pseudobdellovibrionaceae bacterium
TCGAAGTCGTAGGTAAACCGAGTTCCTAAGTAGAGCGGAGCTCCCAACACCCTGACGTACTTGTCTTTGACGCCCAAGCTGACCGCATTGGTCAGCCAATACCGGTCCTCAAAAAAACCATCCTCAGTGGCAAACTCCCCTTCATCTGGAGCATCTCCACCTTGAACATGTAAAAAGCTACTATACAGCTTTCCACCCTTTAGCCATCCAGACCCAAACTTATAGTCACCATACAATGACACAATCACCGCTTCGTCGGTTTCTTGAGTGATCGAATTTTCCACGCTGCCATCTCTGTCCGGCGACTCATAAGTGACATTGACCCAGGTACTGGTTCGCCCGACCCGCGAGCCCGTTTCGAAAGAAACAAGGTGATGATAAAGAACCCGTGGGGTCACATCCACGTTCAGCTCGGCGACCGAATCACCAGAACCCAACTTCACCAACAGGGGAAATCCCAACAACAACTGAGGGATCGGCTTGTAAGCATAACCTGATTTAAAGAAAAATTGAGCGGTGCGGTTTTCATAAAACACCCCACCCCCAGGGTTTGCCACTATATCGATGATTTCTGGCATCTGGATATTGTACTTAATGTTGGTTTCAGTGGCGCTAAATATAGCCGCAGAGGTCGGCGGAGCGACAAACCACGGACTCGGCGACGAAATCACCCCGTTAGACTCCTCGAATCCCGGGCCGAATTCCGGAATAAAAAACGGCTGGGCGTAGACCACCAAGCGATTGTTACCGAACTCCTTTTCATAGGCAGTGACAAAGACGCCTTCCCTTTTTGGTCGCAACTTGTCCCATAAAAAACGAGGCTGCCATAGACCCAAGGCCCATGTTTCTTCGGCATCAAACCAACCGTAGTCCTTACGACCCACAGTCAGTCGACTATCGCTCCACTCACGCGAAAAATAAAATTCTGGGACACGAGGGTAAAACTGATCTTCAGCAAGGCTATAGAATCCGCCGGCATCGACATGGTAACTGTCACGCGCTCCTTTTTCGTTGCTCCAACGAAAAGCGGCTCCCACAGAACTCAATTGCGACTTGGAATCACTCGAACGAAAATACTCCGTATTTGAACGAACGTAATTGGCGTGATGTAAATCCAACTGGACATCAAGATCCGGTGGTAGCAATCCCAACTTCTTTTGGTTCACTTCAACTTGAAAGGCTTGGGCGAAAGAACCCCCAAACACAACGCCCCAAAAAAGTGCGATAGCTATCCTAAGAGTAATCGGGCGACGAGGCCCTTGGACTCCCTGTATAAAACCCCCTCCACGCAAGATGTCGTACTAGTTTCTATTACAAGTTGGAGCAAGTTTTCAGTCACCTAAAAAGCAACTATTTCGACCATAAACAAACGAGGGTCTAGTCTGGAAACTGGCTCCAGGAGGGACTTCTAAGAATCTGAAATCGACTCTTCACGCCACTCTTTTAGGCGATCCAGCACCCAGCCACGGTCGTCCAGTGTAATATCATGACCGGCCCAAGGGTGCTCTAGAAGCGGTAGACCCCAGACCTCCGCTAAACGACGTGAACAATTCACGCTAACAAGACGATCTTTCGTGCTTGCCATAAGTAGTGTTGGCATTGTCGGAGGACGCTTCGGCGGCTCAAATTGACTAGCCGCAACAAGCTGTCGAATTAAGGTCTCCGTACTGACTGGATGACGCTTTGCGGTATCGACCCAGTTCTTTAAGATTTTAGCCTGTGCCTCTGTATTGTTGGACACCATCCGCAAAATCTCAGCTTCTCGACTTTCTAGGTCTTTCGCCATCGCCAACTTTAAAACACGTGGCCAGTTTCTAAGACGCATTCGCTCGTGAACACCCGACCACTTCGTACTACTATTGGCAACCACAAGCCCAGCCACCTCATTGGGAAATCTTTGGGCCCATTCAATCGAGATCATTCCACCTAAGCTGACCGAAAACAGAATCAGTGGCCCCTTGCCATAGCCCTGCCTTCGAACTTGTTCACGGGTGAAATCAACAATCTTCGCGATATCTGTTGGTGAAGTCATATGGTAGTACGGCCCGGCCCCTTGAAAATCGACGGTCGTAACCTTGTCCTTGTACGGAGCCACAGCCTCTCGCAGCTCGACATCAAAACCATCCCAGTGAGCCGACTCACGAACAAGCCCTCTTAACAAAACCCAGCACGCCATAGCGAAGACCTCTTTACGTTTTACGTTGATACCAATGCGCAATGGCCTTGGCCCGATATTCCTCGATCTGCTCCCCACTCAGGTTGGACCAGGTGGGGTACGAATATAAAGCACGATGCAAAAAATCAAACAAAGTGATGTGCCGACGCAACACCCTCTTTAACCGATGTTCTTTCATCGGATGAAACAGCCCAAGCGGTGAAAATATTTGCCCGGGGCTTTTCTTCAGCCAAATCCACGAACCCATTTCCAACGTCCAGGGAAAGAAGCCCGGACGACCGTATTCTTTATGATACTCATCATAAAGATAGTCCCAGACATCTCCATTAATTGTGTACTCCCGCGAGACGGGTTCTATTTGATAAAAGTGATTTGGGTAAGACCGATCAAAAAGCTTTTTAAACGAGTAAACCTCGGCCAAATGCGGAAACGGCGCCAATGTCCGAGCATAAGGAAACCAAAGGCGGTCAACCGTCCCAAACCCCGAGTGCACGTCAACGACCATCGATAAAGGAGCTGGAAAAACGCGTTCGCGCACCACTTTCATAATCGCTTCGACCTCAGGCTCCAACTGCCCATGCAGGGGCCCACGATACCAAGGCAGTTTCGGTGACAATCGATGTCCACGATGCAAACGCAGGTCCTCGCCTTCATCCGAAGCGCTTGGAGCGTTCCTCATAATATCGACGCCGTTCGCATTGGCGCGATGAAAATTCATAATGCCAAAGGGATTAAGCATCGGGACAAACATGATTCGAGTCTTTTCAAGGCGTGACTGATAAAAGTCGTCCCAGTCCATCAATTGCAGGATCGTCTCCATATAGGCCAAAAGAACTTGCGAACCAATTCTTTCAAGACCATGCACCCCGCCCACGAACAGCAGGACGGGATCAGCAGGGTCGCTCGAACCCATTTCAATACAATGAATGGGTAAGTCGTACTTTCCACTTTTAATCGTCTCAAGGACATCGACACGCACTTTTGTTTCGTGCTGCTCAATGATTTGATAAAGCTTTTCTAACTCGGGAAATTTTCGATACAGTTTTTTGTCAGACACCTTGAAGTACTACCAATGCGAAAAGGTTCTACGGCCCATAAAAGTATAGCGAGCCGCAGGCACAGACTCAAAGCAGCCCACCCACACGACAAATTATTGGCAACTTACTCGACTTCTATCCAGATCCCGTCAATCTCTTGACGTTGACTAGCGTCAAGCAGACCTAAAAACACAAGATCTAGGGGTAAAATGGAATGTTTCGTTGTTTTTCCTTTTCGATGCCTACATTTTAATCAAAGAGACTCCGTCAACTTGATTTTCTGACACGGATTAAGTTGAGCTATGACATCGGGTGACGGCAGTTAAAATCTTGTTTTTAGGGAGATTTTTTTATGATGTGCACAGCCTTTCATCCCCTGACTTGGATTTTTGTCTGGATCGTTGACAGAAATTTAGCTCGGTCCTATCGTCTTCCCTATGCGATCCGTATATGTAGTGTTTCGCCAACTCTTAAAAACTATATACAGAATTTAGTGGATAGAAGGAAGCAACTGATCGAAAGACGCTTAAAGTACCAGTACTTTCGACTACATAGCGGCGCATGGGGATTGTCATTAGCACGAGGGGTATGACTTCAGGCCGAAGGTCTGGCGAATTATTGCTATTTCAGTTCCACTGAAAACAACTTTTGAACACAACGAAGACGTTTAACAACGAGAAACAAAGACAGGACGGGGTGATATGGATATCCAAACAGAGCCAAGAGTCAGCAAGACACCAGCCAACACCAACACAGAAGTAACGACAGCGACACAGGGATTGCGAGCTGACGATGAAATTCCACACGTAATGCGTGTTAAAAAGCGTGATGGAACCCTAAGTCCTGTTGATCTCAACAAGATTGTAAACGTCGTCCTTGCTTGCTCGAACGGATTAAAAGAAGTCGATCCAATGCGAGTGGCAACAAAGGCCATCAGCGGGCTTTACGATGGCGCTTCAACAAAGGAACTGGACGAGCTTTGCATTCGCACGGCCGCTCAACTGATCAGTGAAGATCCCTCATACTCGAAACTTTCTGGCCGCCTACTCGCTCGTTATATTGAAGAAGAAGTACGTTCAGAAGGAATCTCTAACTTTTTTGACTCTGTCCGCGTCGGCGTTGAACAAGGTTTGATCTCGGAAGAAAAGTACGAGTTCGTTAAAGAGCATAAAGAAGCCCTAAACATCATCATCGACAACACTCGCACTCGAAAGTTCGAGTATTTTGGACTTAAAACCGTTTATGATCGCTATCTTCTAAAGCACCCCGAGACACGAAACGTTGTTGAAACGCCTCAGTACTTTTTCCTTCGTGTGGCCTGTGGTCTAGCGACGACTTTTGGCGAAGCCAAAGAGTTCTACGAGCTGATCTCTAGCCTTGATTATATGCCAAGCTCTCCAACTTTGTTTAACTCGGCAACGAACCGTCCTCAACTGTCGTCATGCTACCTTTTGGACTCTCCGCTGGATGATCTATCTAGCATCTACGGAAAATACAAAGATATCGCCATGCTTTCAAAGTTTGCCGGCGGCATTGGGGTTTCCTTCTCTCGTGTTCGTTCACGTGGATCCTTGATCAAAGGCACCAACGGACATTCCAACGGAGTCGTACCGTGGCTAAAAACTTTGGACTCATCCGTTTCCGCGGTGAACCAAGGTGGACGCCGCAAAGGTGCTGCTTGTATTTACCTTGAAACTTGGCATGCCGACATCGAAGAATTTTTACAGCTTCGTGACAACACAGGCGATGAAGCCCAGAGAACTCATAATTTGAACCTGGCCAACTGGGTCCCAGATTTATTTATGAAACGCCTTGAGCAAGACCAAATGTGGTCACTATTTGACCCGAAAGAAGTCCCTCACCTTGTCGACACCTTTGGCGAAGAGTTCGAAGCCGCTTACGAAAAAGCCGAAAAAGACGGACTTGCCGTCAAGCAAGTAAAAGCGCGTGATCTTTATTCTCGAATGATGAAGACCTTGGCTCAAACTGGTAACGGCTGGATGACTTTCAAAGACCACAGTAACCGCAAGTCAAACCAAACGGGTGAGCCTCAGAACGTGATTCACCTATCAAACCTTTGCACAGAAATTCTTGAAGTTACCAACGACGATGAAACCGCGGTTTGCAACCTTGGCTCTATCAACCTTGGCGCCCATTACGAAAATGGCGAATTCAACTTCAACAAACTGGCAAACACTGTCAAAACAGCTGTTAAGTACCTTGACCGCGTTATCGACATTAACTTCTACCCGATCGATCAAGCTTCAGCGTCGAATAATCGCTGGCGCCCAATCGGACTTGGATGCATGGGTCTACAAGACCTATTCTTCAAAATGGGCGTTCCTTTTGACTCTCCTGAAGCGCGGGCTATCAGTAAAAAAGTCGCAGAAGAAATTTACTACCACGCACTTAAGACCTCTTGTGAGCTAGCTGAAAAAAGTGGCCCACACGCTGCGTTCAAAGAAACTCGTGCCGCCAAGGGTGAGCTTCAATTCGATTCTTGGGGCGTCATCCCTGAGGACATGAAGCGCTGGGAAGAGCTGCGCCGAAAAGTGAAGGACATCGGACTTCGTAACTCATTAATGATTGCCATTGCACCAACGGCCACAATTGCTTCAATCACAGGCTGTTTCGAAGCCATAGAACCTCAGGTTTCTAACTTCTTTAAGCGTGAGACTTTGTCGGGTGAATTCATTCAAGTGAATCGCTACCTTGTCCAAGCCCTTAAGGACCGAGGCCTTTGGGACCAAGAAATGCGTGACGCCATTAAAACCAGCGAGGGATCTATTCAAGATATCGCTCGTATCCCAGACGACCTGAAGCAGGTTTACAGAACAGTTTGGGAGATCTCGCAAAAGTCATTGATCGAAATGGCAGCAGATCGTGGAGCCTTTATCGACCAAAGCCAATCTTTGAACTTGTTTATTGAAAGCCCAACTATCGGCAAGCTATCAAGCATGTATATGTATGCATGGAAAAACGGGATCAAAACGACTTATTACTTGCGATCTCGCCCTGCGACTCGTATCTCAAAGGTCACCGTTGGTAACACAAGCACTCCAAAGAAACAGTTCACGGACGAAGAAGCCCTAGCCTGTTCTTTAGAGAATCCAGAAATTTGCGAAGCCTGCCAGTAGGATTTAGGGGGAGAGAAAATGATTTTAGATCCAGGATTTGATCTAACACTAAGACCAATGAAGTATCCCGAGTTCTTTGAAATGTATAAGAACGGGATTAAAAACACATGGACTGTGGATGAAGTGGACTTCTCTTCAGACTTGGTTGACCTTCATAGTAAATTGACCGATTCCGAGCGTTTTTTGATTCACCGCCTGGTCGCTTTTTTCGCGACCGGTGACTCTATCGTTGGAAACAACCTTGTACTGAACCTTTACAAGCATGTGAACTCGCCTGAAGCTCGGCTTTACCTTTCAAGACAGCTTTTTGAAGAGGCCTTGCACGTTCAGTTCTACCTGACCCTGTTGGACAACTACATTCCAGACCTTAAGCAACGCGAGGAAGCCTTCGCAGCGATCCACAACATTCCGTCGATTGCTAAGAAGGGCCAGTACTGCTTTAAGTGGATGGACACCATTAATAACCTCGACAAACTGGAAACCATTGAAGATCGACGTAAGTTCCTATTGAACTTGATCTGCTTTGCTTCAACCATCGAAGGTTTGTTTTTCTTTGGTGCTTTTGCCTATGTCTATTTCCTACGCTCTAAAGGCCTACTAAACGGTCTTGCTACTGGAACAAACTGGGTCTTCCGTGACGAGTCAGCTCATATTGATTTCGCCATGAAGGTCATCGAGATCTCAGTCCGTGAAGAGCCTGAGCTTTTTGACGAGCGGATGAAAGACATGGTCAAGGTTATGATCGCTGAAGCCATCGACTGCGAAATGACCTTCGCAAAAGATATTCTTGATCATGGCGTGGCTGGGCTTAGTGAAAAAGACATGCGCACGTACTTACAGTACATCGCCGACATCCGTCTTGAGCGCTTAGGAATCCCTGCCGTTTACAAGTCAAAAAATCCATTTGATTTTATGGAGCTTCAAGATTCTCAAGAATTGACCAACTTCTTCGAGCGACGCGTTTCTGCTTACCAGGTCGGCGTTACCGGCGAAGTTAGCTTCGACGAATCATTCTAAGAGAAGCACACGTAGCGATCGAACGCTCGTTGAATGCAATCTTCCAAAAGGCCACACCAACAAGTGTGGCCTTTTTTATTTCGCCGTCGTTTTGTAAAAGTGAACCATGACAACAACAAGGCGGAAACCGATTCCCACCCGACAAGATCGGACGGATCGATACAAGCTAACAATACAGTTTCTAGCTGCCTTTGGAGTCGCGCTTAAACCAGCCGCCCATTGGCTGAGAGTTTCTAGTTGCCGAAAAGACAATTAAGGCAATGGCGACACCAATCATCGCTATACTAATCCACTGTCCACGGGTTAACCCGAATAATTGATAACCCAAATGGGCATCTGGAAGGCGAAACTGCTCGCCGATGATTCGCATAACGGCGTAGGCAAGACCAAAGATCCCCCCAAGAACCCCAGGCTTCATTGGCCGAACCCACAAAATCGCACACAGAAGAAACACCAACAAACCTTCCATCAAGGCCTGGTAAATCTGGGACGGATATCTTGATGCCAACACCGGAGCCATAGCGGCAGCAACCTCTGTCGCTCCGTTCTGGATCGCCGTGATCATGGCATCCAGGGTCGGGTTGATTTTACTGTAATACCTAGAGCTGACCCAGAAATCCCAAGTTTCTGCATTCAGCTTCACCAGGCCTTCATTCAGACGAACTGACCCCAAAGCATCAGCTGCTGCACCTAAGGCCTTTAGCTTCTCGACTCCGTACCGGTGAATCTCACCGGGAAACTTAACCGCCCAGGCATATCCCTCGGGAGCAACACGCCCATACAGTTCGCCATTGATAAAGTTGGCAATTCGACCAAAGAAAATCCCCAAACTTCCACCGAAGGTCATCAAGTCAAACAGGTGAAGAACTGGGTACCCGTGCTTTCGATGAAAATAATAGGCCGCTAGCATACAACCCATAATCCCACCATGACTGGCCATCCCACCCTTGTGGACAGCAAGAACTCCCCAAAACGGAAAACTTGCTGAAAAATCAATCAATAGCTCGGGAGCGTAAAAGATCGCGTAGCCTAACCTTCCCCCGGCAAGGGTTCCTATAGCCACAGCGGTGATAAAGTCCCACACATGATCTTTAGTCAGGGGGCTGGTCCCTCGCTTAACAAGAAGCTGCATCACCATCCCACCAAGGATAAAGCCTGCCAGGTAGGCTAAGCCATACCAACGAATACCAAAAGTTTCTGTAAACTGAATCGCGAACGGGTCAATATTATGAACATAGGTTGTCATATGGGTAGTGTCCCCTATCCCCGGTCGATGGTCAAAACCCGAAAAACCCCCTCGCTCCTTTACTAAATACAGTGACGAAAGCCACTTCTGACCTGCGGCCTTGCCGCAAAGGCCTGGGTTTGAGATAACCAAGACATGCCAACCCCTCGCCTTATATTAGCCAGCTCATCTGTTTACCGACGTCAATTGATGGATCGCCTGGGTCTAGACTACGAAGTGGACAAGCCCGAGGTGGACGAAGAGCAACTAAAATCACAAATCGACGACCCGACTCAGTTAGCAGAGGCTCTGGCCGAACTAAAAGCGAAAACAGTTTTCCAAAGACATCCTAACGCCATTGTTATAGGCAGCGATCAAGTCGGCCACTTCAAAGGACAGATACTTGGCAAGCCCGGGACGACCGAGAAAAACCAACAGCAACTGCAAAAGATGACGGGCCAAACCCACGACCTTATCACTTCGGTCTGCGTTCTTGCGCCCAACTTCAAGACCATCTTCACCGACACGACCCGCCTAACAATGAGAAACCTAACCACCCATCAAATCGCAAAATACGTTGAGGCCGACAATCCCTTGGATTGTGCTGGTGGCTACAAACTTGAGTTGGGTGGAATTGCTCTGTTTCAATCCATAGAATCAAAGGATTTCACTGCGATCCAAGGCCTGCCTTTGATTGAACTTATTGACGTTCTAAAGGGCTTTGGGTTGAATTCTAAGGTACTAGGAGTCCTGTAATGTCACTAAAACACCGCCCCCGCCGATTACGCCGATCAGCCACCATTCGCGATCTTGTTCAAGAAACCCAACTAACAGCGGACGATTTCGTCTACCCCGTTTTCGTGCACGAAGGCAACGCCAGTGAAGATATCAAAGCCATGCCAGGCCAGAAGCGCCACAGCTTAAAAGACCTCGCTGCCACGATCAAAGAGGCTTCCAAGCTTGGCGTCAAAAGCTTTGCTATTTTCCCGGCCATCCCTGAAAGCAAAAAAGATAGCATGGCCACAGAGTCGACCAACCCAAACGGCTTGGTCCCGAAAACCATCGAGGCCATTAAAAGCATCGATAACGAGCTTTGCGTCATTACCGATGTTGCTATGGATCCATTTAGCTCGGACGGACACGACGGGATTGTAAAAGAGGGTCAAATTATTAACGATGAAACTCTTGAAGTTCTGGCTGCGATGGCACTGACACAGGCTGACGCTGGAGCGGATTTCGTAGCCCCGTCCGACATGATGGACGGCCGAGTGAAATATATCCGCAAAAAACTAGACAAAGCCGACTGCAGTCACGTCGGGATCATCTCCTACACCGCGAAGTATGCCAGCGCCTACTATGGACCTTTTCGCGAAGCTCTTGATTCAGCCCCTAAGTTTGGTGACAAAAAGACCTACCAAATGAACCCAGCAAATCGGCGAGAAGCGATTTTTGAGGCAAAGCTTGATTTCCACGAAGGCGCTGATGTGATGATGGTCAAACCCGCTTTAGCCTACCTTGATATCATCAGCGAGCTCAAACGACGCTTTCCCATTCCGGTTGCCTGCTACAATGTTAGCGGGGAATATTCAATGATCAAAGCCGCAGCGAAAGCGGGCCTGATCGATGAAGACAAAGTGATTCTAGAAACCCTTATGGGGATGAAACGGGCCGGCGCGGACATGATCTTCACCTACCATGCGGTCGAAGCGGCGAAACTATTAAGGGCCACGACCTAAACTGTACGCAATTATTCAGCTGTCCCGTTCAAGCAGACAAGTTTGAAACTTTCGCAGCTGGACGAACTGTAATGGGCTGTACACCTTGCCAAAGCAGCAGACTCGGCGGAGCTCCTAGAGCTCCCAAAGCCCGGGTAATTGACTTCTTGGGCCGTATTTTCAGACTTGATATAAACGCAGCCCCACATCGCTCCGTTACACACAACCCGAAAGCGACCTCCGTTACAGGTGGCATCACTCCAGGCCTCTGAGCACTTCTGGAAGGCCCTATCTTCAGCCGAGTCACTGTGGCGACTATATCCAACATGATGCTCTTCCTGAGCCGTACCGACACCTTTATAGAAGCTGCACACATGACCTGTAGCGAAGGCCGATACACCAACGAACAAGACTGCGGCAAACAAGATGGACGCTTTCATAGAAACCTTTGGTCAATTGTTTGGCCCTTGAGACAGCAAAAATCAGACCGGCTAGAATGCCATAGGAATGGCAGCCAATGCGTTGTTATGAAAGAAGTTCATGTCGTTGACCATAGGGTCGACGAGCTTAACTGTATAGGGTTGGGGTTGTTAAACCGCTTCTTGGTTAAGCCGCTTCTCGGAGAACCTGAGCCACCACGACTTCGTCTTGGTCTTGTTCCTCGATATCAGCCCAAGTACCGACGGACTCAAGGTAGACCTTCACAATGCTGGGGTCGAACTGACGACCAGAGAAGTCGACCAGCTCTTGCTTTACAACATCCCATGGAAGGCCCTCACGGTAAGGACGCGTATTCATCATCGCATCAACCGTATCTACGACAGCGATAATCCGCGCCGTTAGAGGAATCTTTTCACCAGCCAAGCCGTAAGGATAACCCGTTCCATCATACTTTTCATGATGGTATTTCACACCTGGCTGCAGAAAACGAAAGAAAGGGATATGTTCCAGCGGCTGAAGGATCTCGACCGATTTGATCGGGTGCGACTTCATAATTTCGTACTCTTCTTTAGTAAGCCGCGCTGGCTTCAAAAGAATTTCGTCCGGAACACTGATCTTACCCAGGTCATGGAACAAGCCCGAGTACTCAAGAATCGCCTGCTCGTAGACGTTCAGATCCATCGCTTTGGCAAGACGTCGAGAAGCTCTGCCGACACGGCAGCAATGATAAAAGGTAAAGGGGTCCTTTTGCTTCAACGTCTGAAGCAAGGAATTCGCAATTTCTACGGCTGATTCTGGAATATCGTCCCAGGCCACAATCTCTCCCCTAACCACAAGAATCTTGTGGTAATTATATTTTTTAGTATCGGATGAAGACACACTGATCTGAAGGTAATTCCCCCAAACGTCCTGAAATGAGACAGAACCGCTAGACCTAAATCGCAACATACTAAATTGACCCAACTATTTCGCAATACTAAGCCCAAGCCGGAGCCAAATCGCATAAGGTCAACGGAACCCTTCACTGCCCCCTACCGCTTGAAGCCCACTGGGATAGACCAAGACAGTGCCCGGGTGCATTAGTGATTTACAGCCCCACTGCGGCTCTCAATAATTGTTTTATAAAAACAAGGGGCCCCAATGAACATGTTCGCGGTTTTGATTTTATTAATTGGATTTCAAGCGCAAGCTTTGACCTTAAATTGTGAAGCCTGGAGCCGTAGGTCAGGCGAAACCACTTTGACAAGACATCCAATGCCCTTCACTGGCATCCAGGCCGGTACGAATGATCGAATGTATCGCGCTGAACTTCACGGTTACAAATACCGTGTTGACTGGTCAAAGACGCTAGACACCTTGTATGCAAGCGTTCACCTTGGAGGACACTCGCATGTGTTTGCCACAATGCGTGTTCCCGATCTGGCTGTTCACAATGACGCCTTTTTAGACTTTACAAGCGCGACCAATGACCGCGTCAGTATTTCCTGTAATGTTGAAGAGTCGGATTAAA
>NYZX01000188.1 GCA_002686065.1 Pseudobdellovibrionaceae bacterium
CCTGCACCTGAATCTGATAACCCTGTTCTTCCAGCTGGTCCTCTAGCTGCTTCAAGGGAGGAGTTAACAAGCCACGGTTTTGAACAACCAAGAAACGATCCCCAACCTTCGCGGTTTTTGACGGCAGCGTGACGTACAGGTACTGATACAAGGCCGCACGCTCTCCACCCGCTTCCATTTCGCGAACGGTTCCTAAAGGCCGATCAGGTCGGTCGACGATATATGTTTCTAGTGGAACCCGATCACTTGGGGTTGTGTTCGTTCCAAAACGAAGCTCTATCCCCGTTTGCGTATCATAGTTCCCACCCCTGTCCGAGTTCTGCCAGTCCGGCAGGCTAGGTGGAAACTCACGAATCACTCGGCGTTCAGGACGGGTTGGCGGCGGAATATCAACTTTAACACCGTCAAACAACACCGTTTCCTCGGTGGATTCAGCCACCTGGGCGGTCTGTGTCGAAATATCCTTGGTAGGATCGACTTTGGTGCTCTCGGTAAAAACAAAGCTCGGCGCTTCGTCTTGGCTTCCTAGAAAAAACTGAATCCGATTTGATGGCGAAATTAAGTGAGGGTTTTTAATCTCCCCGTTTTGCGACCAAATCTTGGGCCAGTAGTTGCCGTCGCCAAACAAGGTTTCACTGACTCCCCAAAGGGTATCGCCGTTTCGAATTTGATAGTACTCCTGCGAGCGCCCACCCAAAAGAGCATTCCACTGGGTCTCCGGAGTCGGACTCGAATGGTAGTTCTGATAAATTTGATAGAACTTGGATTCAAGCATCAAATCTGGCGCGTCCATCGAAGCTACAACGGGAGTGCTCGAGTCATAGATAGGAATATCGTTTTGTGGCTCAAAGCTCGGTTCGCTGACTTCGATATTCGGTTCTTCAATAATAGGGACCGTATTCGGAGGAATCTGAGCGTCCGCACCAACTGGAGGTGCAAGCTCATCTAATTCTGTCCCAAAAGAATCGGAGACCGAAGGCGCTGAATCAAAAGCCTGAGACTGCTCGTCCTCAAAGGCTTCAAAATCTTCAAAGTCGTCTTGCGCCTGCCCGGGACTACCCGCCAGGGCGACCCCTAGGACCAAGGCCCCACACAGCGCCTGTACGCGCCCCATTTTTTTCATATCGAACTTCCTTGTTCGTATCCTAGCTGCCCTACTGTCGCATCATGCGTAATTCAATTTGAGCGCGACGCCCCTCTTGACTGCCAGGATAGTTTTTTGCCACTTTTCGAAAGACGTGTAATGCCGACTCATTCAAATTCAATTTGCGGTAAACCATTGCCTTAGCCAACAATGCGGCTGGTCGCTTACTGGAGTACGGATAGCGCTTCTCTAGCTCGGCAAAGGACTTGATGGCATGCCCAGGTCGGTTATCGAAGTACTCAAGGCGACCACGTAAAAACAAAGCGTTGTCACCAAACTGACTTTTAGGGTAGCGCTTAAGAAGCTCTTCTGTCGCTGCTGATACGCGAATGTAGTTTCGAATTTTATAAGACGCTAAAATTTCTCGATACAGGTCTTTGTCCGTATCTTTCAATGAGAACTTTGGCTTCTGCGCTTCAGCGATCCCAAGTGACGAGCTTCCTTTCACACGTCTCAACTCTTCCAGTATGAGTTTTTCATGAGCCTTCAGGTCGGATGGCTGCGACGTAGATGGTACGGCTTGGGCCGTGCCAGCGGCCAAAAAGATAGCCACTAAACCCATCGGACCTAAGACCGACGAACGAAATGAAAGTTTTAATGTCTTCATTGATGCACTCCCAGATAAAAGGCTATCCAAGCTTGCATAAAAAGGAAAGCTCACCCACTGACGCCAAGTGTAAAAACAAAAATCGCCTAAAAAGAAAACTTATGACTGACCTATAAAATTACTTATCCACAGCGGGTGTGGAATACATGGACCCCCGGTTCCTCGACTCTCGTCCTGGACTGGATTTCAGCCGATTGCTGACTTTTAGTGCATGGCTTAAGTTGTTGAAATTACTTAAAAATTCAAAATGCCTCTGGACCTATATCCAGCCGAAACTCGGCTCGGACTCACCGCAATACGGACGGGAAGCGCCCCCAACAGAACCCAAACAAACCCCACATCTGGAACACCTCTCGCTAGGCACCCCTATTTGTAGTGATGGCCTTTTGTATGCTTCGAGGGACAAAGCCATGTGCCTCATATTTAGGAGTGTTTATAACTTGTCTGACATGCTTAATTTTCAGGATTTCTGTGGGAATCTTATCCATTCTAGTCTGGAAAATTCAGATATCTTACAGTCCCTTACATGCGGATTTCGCCTAGCACCTTCCAGCAAACGAAACCTCATCTCATCCCTGGGCCTTCTCCACTTTTTTGTCGTATCCGGCGCACATTTATCCTTCATTGAGTGCTCGATGCGGACAAAAAGTAACAAAATTTTCTCGGCCCCCTGGTTGTTATGCGTCATTTTCGCCCTTATGACAGGCTTCTCTCCGCCTGTTTTTCGGGCCTTAGTTTTTATGACCCTGTTTCGAACTAACAGCTTACTGAAGCTTTACCTACCGAAGTACAAAGTCATCTTATTCGGGTGCGTGATGATTCTAGTTCTTCGGCCTCACCTCGTTCTGTCTGCTTCGTTTCAACTCAGCCTGCTTGCGACCTTGGTGATCTACCGATTTCAAGACAGGCCCTTACTCGTAATGAATACACTTGTTTGGCTCCTGTTAAGCCCGCTCATCGGCAGCTTTTCGACGCTCACCCCTTGGGCCCCCTTAAATGTGGCCCTGTTCTCACCGGTCTTTACCTACTTCGCCTTCCCACTCTCATTTTTGGGCTGGCTTCCCATCTTGGATGGGCCAGTCGATCGAATCTGGTCCTTACTTTTGATGGCGCTTCAAAAGCTGCCACATAGCACGGGCTACACGTTAGACAACAGTATCGCCAGCAATCACCCTTTATTGACCTGGGGCCTTGTCGCAGCCCTCATCATCGAGCTTCGACGTCATGAGACTAACTAGCCTTCTTCTGCTGTTTGCTGTGCTGGCACGAATAGAAACCTATAGACCCGAGCCACCCCACTTATTTGTTTGGAACACCGGCCAGGGGCAGTGGTTAACATTGGCAGCGGGTAAAACATGTCAGCATGTCGATATGGGGGGACAGAAAGCCCCTTGGAATAAAATCAGATCACTGTGTGCCCACAGAAAGAACCAACTATGGATCACCCATTGGGATAAAGACCACTACGGTCATATTGACCGCTTCCTCAACCGAGTCGATAGAAACCTATGCCTCGCAGGAGGACCAAGCTTGCCCTTTCTACTTCCCAGAAAATACAGGCTTCCAAAGTGCCTAAAAAACACAAAGGACAGCCAGATCCAGACCCTTTTTAAGCCCGATAAAAAGGATCCCCTTCGTTCCAAAAACGATCGTAGCTATGTCTATTTAATCAAAGGTCAAATCTTGGTCCCCGGAGATGCCACTCGGGGCTCCGAGCGAAGATGGGCTTCAAAGGTCAAAGGCCTTCCACTGACACTTATAGTGGGCCACCACGGCAGCAAAACAAGCTCGTCGACTTGGCTTCTTAAGAACCTCGAAAGGACCCACCAAGCGATCATCAGCGCTCGTAAAAAAACCTACGGGCATCCACACCCACAGGTCTTAAAACGACTAAGGCGCCATCATCTGGCGCCTTTAGTCACGGAATCATGGGGTTCGATAGCAATCGAACTTAGCCCAACTGCAAGGGACGATATTCCATATTCAAGTCTTGTGCGACAGGCTCATAGGCCACATAGCCGCCATAGACGTTAACACCCTTGTAAAGGCCTGCGTCCCGAGCCACAGCGTCTTCAAACCCAAGCTGAGCGATCATTGAAGCATATTTGAAAGTGGCATTCGTTAATGCATAGGTCGACGTTCGAGCAACGACACCAGGCATATTCGGCACACAGTAGTGAATCACTCCACCCACATCGAAAGTTGGCTCGGTGTGGCTGGTTGGTCGGCAAGTTTCGATACATCCGCCTTGATCGACAGCCACATCGACAACAACGCTACCAGGAGTCATCGTTCGAATCATAGACTCGGTGACCAACTTAGGCGCTTTACGACCAGCAAGCAGGACAGCACCGATCAATAGGTCAGACTCTCTAACACACTCTTCAATATTCTGAATATTTGAATAAAGCGTTCGGATACGCCCCTGAAAGACATCATCAATGTATTCCAAGCGAGCACGATTCACATCGACCATGGTCACTTCGGCACCTAAGCCCACCGCCATTTTAGCGGCGTTTGTCCCAACAACACCAGCGCCGATGATTGTGACTTTCCCACGGTGAACTCCAGTCACACCGCCAAGTAAAATCCCTAATCCGCCTTTGTCTTTTTGAAGATAAAAGGCTCCCACCTGAGTCGCCATGCGTCCCGCCACTTCACTCATCGGAGTCAACAGCGGCAGACCACCCTTGGGGCCCTCGATGGTTTCATAAGCAATGGCTTTTACCTTACGTTCGCAAAGAACTTTCGTTAGCTTGGGTTCAGCAGCCAAGTGAAGATAGGTGTACAAAATTTGCTCTTCCTTCATGAGGTCGTACTCGTCAGGAAGTGGCTCCTTCACCTTTACGATCATGTCCGACTTCCCGTAAACATCCTTCGCTGTATCTAGAAGTTCGGCTCCGGCCTCGATATAGGCCTCATTGGAAATACGGCTTCCAAGACCTGCGTCTTTTTGAACGTAAACGCGATGCCCTTCAGCAACCAGCTGACGAACTCCAGCCTCAGTCAAACCAACACGGCTTTCACTAATTTTGATCTCTTTTGGAACACCAATAATCATGCCCACAACTCCTAGATAAATGTTGTGGCTTTTGTAAATGGTCCCGTCGAAAGGGTCAATGATTTCTAGGGGGATGTAGACCCCCTGTTGTGTATTTGATGAACCAAATACCTGGTTTGTTAGCTATAAACCCACTCAGGCGTATCTGCTGGCCATTCTCGGCGGATATCCGAGCCCAATTCGATGGACCGAAAACTCTGCGGCTGACCTATGATTTGGCGGATCAATTTATTCATCACATCGTGGCCGGCTTTGTACAAAACAAGGTGCCCCATCATCGGTCGCCCCAGCGTCACTAAGTCACCTAAGGCATCTAAAGCTTTATGGCGCACGAACTCATCCGGGAAGCGCAGCCCATGTGGGTTCATCACCTGGCCTTCATCAAGAACAATGGCATTCTCCAGGCTGCCACCTAGAGCTTGCCCACGAGCGCGCATCATTTCAACGTCCTTCAGGAAACCAAAGGTTCTCGCTGAAGCAAGTTCTTTCATATAGGTGACTTCGTTCACATCGATATCAATTGACTGTTCGCCGATGACCGGATGAGGAAAGTCGATCGTGCATGTGACCCGAAGCCCATTATAAGGAACAACATAGGCATGCTTATCGGCGTCCCCGTAATAGATGGGTTCTGTGATATAGACATAGTTTCTGGCGGCTTCCTGATCAACAAATCCAACCGCATCAATAGCCTCAGCAAAGGCCTTTGAGCTTCCATCACAAATCGGGATCTCTGGCCCTTCCAATTCGATAAACAAGTTGTCGATGCGAAAGGCCGCTAAAGCAGACAAGCAGTGCTCGACCGTCGAAACGGAAAAAGCTTCGCCCCCCAGAACCGTCGCCAAAGACGTCGCTGACACTTGCCTCGCATCGACCGCGACAGAAGGCTCACCGGGAAGGTCCCGCCGAACAAAGTGAATTCCAGCGTCAGCTGGAGCCGGACAGAAGCGAAGTTGCGAAGGCTGCCCTGTGTGTAAACCAATCCCCTTGACCTCGGCCACTTTACGAATGGTTCTTTGATAAAACATCGGCACTGTCTCCTTTAGTGAAGCCGCCATCACAGCCGCATACTGAACAACAAAGCAAGCCTAGTGCCAAGATATCGAGTTTGACATGCCCTGGCAAGCTGCCGGAATGATTCACCATTTTAAGACCCATATTAAGGCGCTTCTCAGCCGACAGAAAACCGTGTGTTTTTGCCCACGACAAGACGCCGAAAAACCACACCCGACCATCGCCAAGGCCGGGTCAAACTTCGCCCTCAGAATCCCGATAACTCGATATGAGGTTGTCCCGATCAAAAGCCCTATTCTGCCTAGCCTCCTTGGCGTTGCCATGGGTGCTGTCGTGTAGCTCGGGCCCGAAGACCATCCCTATGATGGAATACGATGACAACTCAAATGCGGTTGGAGCCGCCTACACCGGCGAGGCGAGCTACCCACGGAAGCCCATGAAATCCCACGCCGATTGGCGACCACTGCTTTTTTACTTTAAAGAATGCACCGAAGTCGGCCAGAAGTTCTACTACTCGAAGACGGCCTACGACTGCCTGGGACCACGCTAGGCAGCGCGCCCAGCCCCCTTCTTCGCCGAGTTTTTCTTAGCCGCGCTTGCAAGCTCAGCCAAAACACCTTGACCTTCCGCTTCTTTATCGCAAACCACATCCACCAGCTCTTTGATTTCTTTTGAAATCTTGCGCAGATCTGTGATCTTAGAGGCTGTCTCGCTGGCAAAGCCAGAGTTCGACGAGGCCGCCGCTTCGATTTCGACCAAGGACTCTTGGATGGTTTTGATCCCCAGAGAGTTTTCTTTTGATGAACTGGCTAGTTGATCTAAAACTTTCGTCAGCTCTGCGATTTGCTCGAACACCCGGCTGACACGTTGATTGGAATCTTCGACCATATCCGCACTTTGCTTGGTCTTTGTGACCGACTCCTGAGCCAACTGCTGAATGGTATCGCGCAAATCATCGGCCACTTTTTCAACGGTTGACGTGCTCTCGGAAAGGATCTGGTTGATTTCGACAGCCGCCTGCCCAGATGAAATCGCTAACTGTCCAATTTCAGCGGCAACCACACTAAAGCCCTTCCCCGCCTCACCAGCTCGAGCGGCTTCGACAGACGCGTTAAAGGACAACAGCTTTGTTTGAAAAACAATATCGTTAATCATCTTTGTCTTGTCATCGATCTCGCCAATCAG
>NYZX01000189.1 GCA_002686065.1 Pseudobdellovibrionaceae bacterium
ATGAAAGACACCAGCCCTAAAACGACTAACCCGAAGTCTGTGCTGATTGTCTTCCCACCAATCAAAAACATTGCTGCAATAAGGCCGATCGCTACAGCGATAGGAGTACCTATTCCATCATTAATTGCACGCTTCACTTCGAATATGTAAAAATCGAAAAAGTTGCTGACCCCTTCGATCCGTGAGGGGTGGTAGGTCTTTCCATTGATACTCATATCACTTTTTGCCCTTCATCTAATATTGCGGATTCATCGTAGGTCCAGACGACCTTTCCCCTCGAACGATGCCATTAGTATAGCCTCCGCTCCCGTCAGATCTAAAGATATCATTGATTATATCCTTAGGGTCGAATCTGCTTGGAGTTAGAGCTCGTGACTTTGTATCAGTCGCACAAATTTGACGAATTGCTTTCTCCTTATACAGTTCCAGAAGCTTGTCAGGTCTAGCGACTTAGATCAAACCTCTTTTGGAGGACTTCAAACCTGACTGGCTTCGGGAAACCTTCCGTAAACGTAATTCCACGTTTAGAAAAATTTAATCTGAGCTTTGAAGCAGCCTCTAGTAACTCCGTATATCCCTCACTTGCGCGCACTTCGTCTGAAATTCCTTTAGACTTGATCTCAAATCGATTTCTAAATGCTCTGTAGAGACTTACTGATGCACCATCTGATGCGACACATACTCCTATCATCATCGGATTAACCTCAGAACGTCTCGCAATGCAATTTGGGGAACTACCACGCTTCCTTCCTGGGAATAACTCCTGAGGCAGCTCTTCCGGCTTCACGGTATGGTTATGTAGATTGAATTCAATTACCACCATATCGCCTAGCTCTGTGCAGCCAGGTAGAAGTAATCCTATGCAGAGTAAGAAATTTCGAATCGCAATTTTATTAGAGAGGAAACACATGCCAATCCCACCTAAATTCTACCCTATGAATCCGCGGAATCTTCCCCTATATAAGTAACAGGATTCCACTTATTTTAGTTTGACTTGCTACCACTAAACAAAAGATCAACCGCCGACAATAGGCACACTAATCCACGCACAAAGTTCTCCCCGCATAGAGTTCGCTTGAGGAGATGCATTCGGGTGATACAGCACAATACTTTATTTGATTTTAGTCAGAATTAGTTTTCACCCAAGATTGAGACCTAGTTCCTGTGTCTAGATGAGAAACAATAAGAGAAAACAACAAAAACTTAACTTCGATATGAAAGTTTGCTGAGATTGGTACTCACTCGTTTAATTCGAACTAGGTAGTGATGAAGGTTCGAAGATGAAGAGAAAGCACACGACAACACAATCGTCCACCCCGCGGCAACCATTGTCAGGAGGGCGCTGATAAGCCAGGGCACCCGCCTGTCGCACCCGCTATTTACCGAGATATGATTCGGCGTGCACCGGTGGAAGTGTCAACCTCGAACAGTGCGCGATTAGTCGAATCAATAATCAGCACCTTTGAAGATGTGGCTCCAAAACCAATATCCTGAGGAGAATCCATGACGGGTCCGACCCCCAAGTCTGGTCCAGATAAAACTGTTCGGTTGCCAGTTAGGACATCAACCTTAAATAGCGAATCCTTAGATACATCTGTTAGGTACAAATAGGATTCATCAGAGCTTAGCTTAACGCCTGTGATATCCGAAAAGTTTTCTCCGGTTCCAGTTGATAGATCAGACAACACGGTCCGGTTTCCTGTCGCCAAATCGACTTCGTAAATAGCATCAGGTCCCGTATCAGCGACGTAAGCAATAGACTCAGCCTGATTCAAACTAACCTCAGCCGCCAAGCTAAAGGTTGGACCAGTCCCAACCCCCGCACTCGAGATTGTCGTCCGGTTACCGTTGGATAAATCAACTCGCAATAGCATATTGCTACCGAAGTTGGTCACATAGGCATGGGTGTAGGTATCGTTTAGTGTGATCGAAAACGGGGCTGAAAAACCTGTCCCCGAACCTGTCGAACCGTCTGAAACAACCGTGCGGTTTCCGTTGGATAGATCAACCGCTATAACACCGGGAATGACCGCGTCGATAACATAGGCCACGGATTCGGCCGCATTCAAAACGATATCCTGAGGAGACGAAAAGGCCGCCCCCGTCCCAGTTGTCCCATCAGACACCACACTGCGCTCCGAGGTGACAAGGTCGACTTCAACCAAAGCATCCATAATTGGATCAACAACATAGGCTTTAGTCACTGCGGCGTTAACAACCAAGCCATTTGGCTGCCTAAAACTGGGGCCTTCGCCGGTCGACGAACTGACGCCTGCCGAACGATTCCCGCTAAGCAAATCAACGTCTACAAAAGTATCACTCACCACATCAAGGACAATAGCACTGCTGGCACCCATCCACTTAACGCTTCCTGGGACAATGAAAGCATCCCCTGATCCCGTAGAATCATCAGATACAATGGTCCTATTGCCGGTTGAAACTGTGACCGAAAACAAACCTAGGTTACTATCTGAAACATAAGCGATTGTTTCGTCCGCATTAAAATCCAAGCCAGCTGGATCAGAAAAGTCGGTGCCTGTTCCTACCGAGTCACTTGAAACGACTGTACGATTTCCTGTCCCGATATTTATTCGAAACAAATCACTTAGACTTCCATCTAAGACATAAAGGTCGGTTCCAGACGCACTCAGATGTAATGCTTCCGGCTCGACCAGGGATGTGCCAGATCCCACGCTACCGCCTGATAGCTCGGTACGAGCACCCGTCGCTAAGTTAACGCGAACAATACTGCCTAAACCAACATCTGAAACGAAGGCTTCTGATTCGTCTAAGCTAAGCGCTACACCCATGGGCGCGGAAAAGGCTGTCCCAGACCCCACAGATGAATCAGACACAATCTGACGGTCCCCGGTTTCAAGATCAACCTTGAACAATGCAGTTAAAGTCGCGTCGGCAATATAGGCATATTTTTCATCACTTGAAATAGCAAGGGCAATGGGCGAATCGAAATTGGTCCCAGATCCGATGTCACCTCCGGACACGAGACTCCTGTAGCCCGTTGACAGCTCGACCTTGAACAATTGATTCTGATCATCACTGATTGCATAAGCCATTGTCTTATCGTTTGATAATTCAAAAGCTGAGGCTCGTATAACAAGTTGATTATCCGGATAGTAGTTAATCGACAAACTCAAGTCTGTGCAGTCTGATGTCCGACCCGTTGACGAATCAATTCGTCCATAAAGGGAGATCTCTGCTGGAAGTGCGTAGCTAGAAGCCAGGTTCAAATTACTGATCTGAAATTCACCGCCGCTCACCGTGGCACTACCTAGAATCGTTGTACAACTAGAATCACTGAATACTTTTGCTGTATATCCGTCCAGCCGGGCAGATGCAGACCCCTGAATCACAGGAGATGAAAAAGACGTCGAGGCACCAGAAACCATAGACTGAAACGTCCAGCCATCAAGGCTACCAAACGAAGCAGCAAAGGTGCCCCGGATTTCATCACTTTGAAAATTACAAGCCGTACTCGATCCGATCATCACCACTAAAAACAATCTAACTACGACCTGCAAAACAAACGTACCTCGCAACATGACGTACTTAAGTCGGTGCCTAGACGGTCAAACCTAATAGCTAATGCTGCAAAAATATGCCAAGCTTAACCAGTGGCAATTCATGCCACACCTGTCCCATCATGATACAGATGAATAGTTGCACGCGCCCACTGCAAGACGAAAGTTTTAAGGAAATCCAAAAGCTTAGAGGCTGCAGCTCTAGGAGCCTAAGGCCATTTTGACGTTTCCCCTACCACAATAGCTGGACCTTAATTTACTTCCAATTGTTTGAAATTCGGACCAGATGAAGCATCACAGGAACCTCGATCAAGACGCCGACGACAGTGACCAGGGCCGCTCCAGAGTTCAATCCAAAAAGGGAAATGGCGACAGCAACAGCTAACTCAAAGAAGTTACTGGCACCAATCATGGCACTTGGAGATAGAATACAGTGAGGAAGCTTCATCACCCGGCGACCGACAAACCAAGCAATAAAAAAGATAAAATAGGTCTGCAAAACCAAAGGTATGGCGATTAAAAGAATGTCTTTTGGCGATGCTAAAAGGGTTTCCCCTTGAAAAGCAAACAGCAAGACCAGCGTCGACAACAAGGCACCCATCGAGACCGGCTTCAACTTTGGCAGAAATTCTGTTTTAAACCACTCGTGGCCGTATCGATGAATCAACCATCTGTTGGACAGAAAACCGGTTCCAAGCGGCAATACAACAAACACAACCACCGACGAAAACAAAACTTGGTAGGGAATAACAATATCGGTGACCCCAAGAAGAAGTCGAACCAAAGGAATAAAAGCAACCAGCAAAATCAGGTCATTTACAGAAACCTGAACAAGGGTGAACTCCGGATCCCCTTCTGTTAAGTAGGACCACACAAACACCATGGCCGTACAAGGAGCCGCCCCCAGTAGGATCGCACCAGCAATATACTGCTGAGCCAATTCCGGCGACAAGAAAGCCGAATAGACCTGATCAAAAAATACCCACGCAAAAAAGGCCATCGTGAAGGGCTTAACCAACCAGTTAATCACAACAGTCAACACCAGACCTTTTGGGTTTCTACCAACACCCTTGATCGACCCAAAGTCGATCTGCACCATCATTGGATAAATCATCAACCAAACAAGGATGGCGACCGGTATGTTCACACCAGCAAAAGCGAGCTCGCTAAGCCCTTTTATCGAATCCCCGGCTAAGGCTCCGGCAAGAACGCCTCCAGCCATACAGGCCATAACCCATACCGAAAGATATCGCTCGAAAAAGGCCATATTTTTTTGCTTTGTCGCCATAAATGGAGCTCCAACAGTTGCTTATCGTATATTTACGATATATACATAACCAATGGCATTTGCAAGCAACCGGGAATTTCCCAAAAAAGATATACAGTTGGCCAGTTTATTTAAGGCCTTGTCTCACCCTGGTCGCATTGCGATCCTGAAGGTCCTTGCCAAAAAGGACAGCTGCATTTGTGGGGAACTTGTTGCGGACCTTCCCCTGGCTCAGTCAACCGTTAGCCAACACTTAAAGGTTCTGAAAGACGCCCATCTAATTAAAGGCGAAGTCGATGGGCCACGGTCCTGCTATTGCTTGAATCGGACAACGATCAAGCAGCTGGAGGGTCTTTTTAAGCCACTGGCGGCCGACTTACTAAACCCCACAAAAAAAGGTGATCCAGGCAAGGACTGCTGCTAGCAAAACTTGGGCAATCCGGCCCCTCACTTCGCCATTGTCACAGGGTTCGACTTATTGGTATCACTAGGATGTGCAAAATATCCACTTTAGGGGAGCCTTCCCCGACCATGGAGGAAAATATGAGCCAGAATACATCGAGCTATGAAGTCAATTTCGACGGACTTGTGGGACCGACTCATAACTACGCTGGACTGTCCTCGGGAAACGTCGCCTCGACAGGAAACAAAGGGCAGATTTCCTCCCCAAAAGCCGCGGCCAAACAAGGCCTTAAAAAAGCGATGTCCTTAGCAAACTTAGGTTTAAAGCAGGGCCTACTCGCACCTCATTGCCGACCGGATTTTTCGACCCTTAGAAGCCTTGGCTTTTCTGGCAACGACAAACAAGTGATCGAAAAAGCAGGAAAAAAAGCCCCTGAAGTTTTAGCTGCCTGCTACAGTGCTTCTGCCATGTGGACTGCCAATGCCGCCACAGTAAGTCCAAGTGCCGACAGTGCCGACGGCAAAGTTCATTTTACCCCTGCAAATCTAAACAATAAATTTCACCGCATGATCGAACCGACCGTCACAGGCCGAATCCTACAGGCCACATTTCCTGACACAAACGTTTTTTCGCATCATAAGCCCCTGCCGCAGTCCCCATCCTTTGGGGACGAGGGTGCAGCCAACCACACTCGCTTTTGCCAGGACTTTGACCAAGCCGGCGTCCAACTATTTGTCTTTGGCCGCTACGGGTTTCGCGCGGACAAGCCAGAACCAAAAGTCTATCCGGCAAGACAGACCTACGAGGCGTCACAAGCCATCGCTCGGCTTCATCAATTGTCTGATGACCGCGTCGTCTACGCACAACAAAACCCCGAGGTCATTGATCAAGGAGTCTTCCACAATGACGTGATTTCAGTCGGGCACCAGAACGTCTACTTCTATCACCAACAAGCTTTGCTCAACTCGGATCAAGTCCTTAAGCAGATCGAAAGCCAATTTGACGGTGACTTCCACTTCGTTCAAGTTGCCACCGACGAGGTGTCCGTCAAAGATGCCGTTCAGTCCTACCTTTTTAATAGCCAGCTAATAACCCTGGGCCAAAATAAAATGGCCATCGTCGTTCCGGAAGAGTGCCGCAAAAATAAAGCTGTGTGGGACTACCTCCAAAAGCTACCCAGCTTAAACAGCCCTATTCAAGAGGTGCTTGTTTATGATGTCACAGAAAGCATGAAAAACGGTGGAGGACCAGCTTGCCTTCGCCTGCGCGTTGCTTTGACCTCAAAGCAACTGGCGTCAGTTAATCAGAACACACTTTTAACGCCCGAACTTTTCAGCCAGCTAAACCAATGGATCGATCAGCATTATCGTGACCAAATTTCGCCCGACGACTTACTGGACCCCAACCTGGCCGACGAATGTCGGACCGCCTTAGACAAACTGACTCAAATTTTGAATCTCGGGTCTGTATACGACTTCCAGCGCTAAACAACAAACAACACGTCTTTTTAAAATTTATAGAGCATCCCAATATCCAGATACCCACCATTCACTTTCTCCAACTCAAAGTCGTCAGCGACATAGGACGTCTGCAAATTTGAAATCTCGAAAAAGACTTTTAGACCCTCTTCGACATCCGCATCGGCTCCTAGACGGTAAATTCGGTTCGACTGGATCGCTCCCTCCTGCAAAGACGTTTCCGAATCATCAATTCGGGCATACCCCAATCCTGCAAAAAGACCCCATCCATGGAACTTCCTGCAGACCGATAGAAAGTATCCAGCCTCGTCCAGGTCATCCTTTACTCCAGCTGGTCCGGTCGCATCAGAAACCGTCCCCGTACCAAGATTCGACAAAGAACCTCCGGTTGTCGTCGCCCCAAGATTTCTGGCCTTATAGATTTCACTTGTTAAACTTAAACGACCAATATCTACCGACGAATACAACTTTGCCCCAGTTGATGTGACATTATCTTGGGTTTCCTTGGCCTCTTCGGTTTTTATTTCACCAGCTTTTATTGCTAGTCCGTAAAAACTTGATCCTCCAACCTGGTGCTCGATACGGACTGTCGGTATAGGAACTGATACTTTATATGACGGAATGTCACCCAAGGTTTGCAACTGTGCTGAAACTCGCACACGTCCCATTTGATAAGAATACTCGACACCTTCAGTCAGGAAGCCGGTGTTTCCCTGAAATAGTTGGGCCAATGTGATGGCATAGGTATACGGAGAAACCGCATAGAATAGATCCCACTTTTTCCCAATTCGCCACTCGCTGAATTCCGAGGGCTTATAGCGCACCTCCAAAAGACGGGTTCGGATATTCCCTGTGCTCGAAGTCGTGACTCCAGATGTATTGCCGGACTCTCCATCAAAGTCCCACTCAAAAAGAGCAATCACCTTATCCTGCTCGACCTTTACCCCTAGGCGCGATTGTCTGGTCGTTAGCTGACTATGAACATCATCATCATAGTCTTCGACTCCGGTCACATTTTTTTCTGCAAAAAACGGCTTATAATCCTTAGACGTCCGTTTAGCCGACATCATGGAAGCCTTAATAAAACCATAAACAGAGGCATTCACCTTAAGTGTTGCCGCACAACTTTCCTCAAGTGACCAACCCATCAGACCAGCAACCAAAAGGATTCTAAAAATCCCCACGAACTAGCTCCTTTCAAAGAAAAAGGAAACAGCAAGTAAAATGCCAGCCCTACGCAAGCCCAAAGCCACTACAGCTTCGCTTGCCTATTCAAATTAAAATCAGGTTATGTAATAGTTGTAGACCATTTCGGCCAACCCTCAGTGACCCTTCATAGATAACGAAGGACCCCAAGAATGGTTGCCCGCTGCGCCTGAATGGCTTCTTGCGAACCTCTTGGCTCTGGGTGAATTTCTGGATAGATCTCGGTGGTGAAAGCGTTCTTCGCCAAAGTCTTCATGTAATTCTGATTCAGTCCACGATGAGTCGGATCCGTGCCCTCTGAGACAACCACACCTTCGATATTTTTCTCGCCATGAATCTCGGGGTCTGGAGCGATGGGCGTGACCTTACGGACAGATTCGATAATCGCCGTGGCCATGCCTGGATCTTCGTTAGCTATATCTGAAATCAAATAGTAGCCCTTTGGTATTAAAACATCATCTGAAGTTATATTGATCCCATAGCGCTGATATTGCGGTGGCATCATGACCTTATCCCGGTCGGGGGTTTCATGAAGATCTATCGCTGCTATGAAGTCCTGGCCAGCTAACTTACGAGCCTCATCGACGACATCCATGACCAATTGTGATTCCGGAACATAGGGCTTTGAGCGGTCAAAACTGCGATTCGGATCCCATGCATTGTGAACCCAGCGCTGGTTAACCTCGTAAGCAAAAGGGCTCAAGCAAGGAAATACCAAAAAGTTAAACCGGTCGGCGTACTCTTGGACGTCCTTTTCAAGGAACTCTAAAGCCCCATAAACACCGCTCTCCTCGTAACCATGCGTACCGCCAGTCACAATCAGACTCGGCTTACCATTAGCTAGATCCCCAACTTGCACATAATACAAGGGGTAACGGTCTTCATATTCTAAGGCTGTCAGTGTCGCGCCATCGATCACCAGCTGTTGTCGCCCTTGCAAAGTCAACTTACCGTAAGACTTGACCTGCAGGGGCTGACCGACCTGTTTTAACTTGTCGATCCGGGACAGAACCTGCTCAGCGTAAGACCGCTGAAACCTCTGCTTCGACAGCCACTCCAGCTTATCTGACTCGTTCCAGGTATCTTTCCTAGGGTCCATACATTCTCCGATCGACGAAACAGCAATCCGACTACCAGTACCAGCGACGCCAGCGGTATGGGTAGTGATAATGATGATAGTGCTGATGGTTGTTTCTGTTGACCTGATTTTTAGCAGGGTGACTTTGTGCGCGAAGCGAAGGTTTCGGCTGCTTCGACAAACCGTGGTCCGTTCGAAAACTCATCACGCCCGAGCGCACAAGATGCACAGAACCGTTGGACGGGACCATCTCGAAAAACTGCATAGAAAGCTCAAACAAGCTATAGGCGACAATACCCAATAGGCGCCCCTGAGGTTTTTTCCCGATACAGTCTTCTGGACGCTCAGCGCGATCCTGAAAATCTTCGTCCGCCTCTAAGATATAAAATTGATTTTTCGTTTTTGGAAAATTGATGACAGACCCATCAGCTGTCGTGAAGTCCACCAAAATGCCATCTTCATCAACCACTTCAAACTTCACATCTGCCGACAACGAATAAATTTGTTCGCGACGTCTCCAGTAACGTTTAGAGGCGATACCAACAATCAACTGGTCCGCATTCAAAGCATCACGAGTCATTCCAAACTGAACTGGCTCTGATACTCCACACTCGGTAAAAGCACTGGCCTTACCAGACATCTGAAGTTCGATACGTCCGCTCATCCATAGATCAAAAACACTCGGTGCTTCTGCTTGTACATACTGACTGACGATCATCGTCGCCATAAAAATTAGGGGCATTGTCTTCATTTAATTACTCCGTAGAATGAGCACTCATAATTAACTGAAGCCTAGCCCCTTGAATACTGCGATTGAATAACTTACAGCAGCTGTCGACGGACCAAGGTCACAACCACCAAAGGTAAACGAACAGCCTATTCGAAGTCAGTGCTTAAAGACAGGGACCGATACTTATCCAGCTCGCTTTGTACCAGCTGAATCTTATCCTTAGCGTACTCCAGGCTGTCAGACCCTAAAAATAAGTGAAAGGGTCGGGGCTTCATTTCGGTCGCCTGACACATGACCTTTGCAAATTTCTTAGGGTCGCCCGGCTGATTTTTGTTTATTCCAATTCGATGTGCCTGAACCACTTCGTGGGCGGCCGCATAGTCCACGATCTGCTGCTTAGCCACCTTCATAGACTCTTTACTTAAAAAATTGGTTCGAAAGTAGCCCGGGTA
>NYZX01000190.1 GCA_002686065.1 Pseudobdellovibrionaceae bacterium
CAGGTCAGCCTGTTCCAGGTTTTCTTAGGCAGCTTGTCGACGGTTGGAGCTTAGACTCCAAGCTTCACCTTGGTGCGGGGCCGGTGGCCGAAAGTAGTGCGGCTTATAGCCTGAGGCAGATTTCTTGGCGCGGTCTGCTTGATAAACGGGCCAATTCTTTCTGCCAGGGCTTGTTTCTTTAGTTAGACACTGACTTCAAAATCGCGAAGGGCGTCGGTCAGCGAAGTCTTTGTGTCTGTTGACGGTTTTCTTTTTCCGATAATTAGGGCACAAGGCGTGCCGAAATCGCCGGCAGGGAAAGACTTTGTCTTCACACCAGGAATAACCACCGAGTTTTCAGGAACAAGTCCTTTAAAGACCTTTTCTTCGGGAGCCGTTACGTCGATGATTTTCGTCGAAGCGGTAATTGTCACACCGGCACCAAGGACAGCGCCTTTCTTGATGACAGCGCCTTCAACCACAATACAGCGAGATCCAATGAAGCAATCGTCTTCGATAATTACCGGAGCCGCCTGTACCGGTTCAAGGACTCCTCCGATGCCGACGCCGCCGGATAGGTGAACATTTTTACCGATCTGAGCGCAAGATCCAACCGTCGCCCAAGTGTCAACCATGGTGCCAGCACTGACATAGGCGCCGATGTTTACATAACTAGGCATTAAGATGGCGCCAGGTTCAATATAGCTTCCAACTCGGGCCAAGGCTTGTGGCACGACGCGGACGCCAATCTCTGGGCCAAATTTTTTCAAGGGGATTTTGTCAAAATATTGAAAATCTCCGGCTTTCATCACGTCCATTTTCTGGATGCGAAAAAACAGCAGGATGGCTTTTTTGGCCCACTCGTTGACCTTCCAGTCATCACCGGCTGGTTCCGCGACACGAAGACGCCCTAGATCCAGTTCGGAGATCGTCGAACGAATGGCCTCGTCTTGTTCTTTGTTAAGGTCTTGAAAGTTGTATTGAGCGGCGTTGGTATAGAGCTCTTCAATGATTTCTTGGCGTGTGGACATTAGGATCTCCGGTCTTGTGTCGATTTAAGGGCTTCAAGAATGGCGGGAACGTGAACGCGTAAAATGCTTTCAGCATCCAGGCCTTTTTCGATTTCGTAAGTTAAAGTTGGGATGTCGCGTTCGAGGCCGGTGTAAGTGCCGAGGCATCCAGGCGTTGGGTAGCCGATGGAGTCCTTCAATTCGTAGCCGGTTCGCTTTGAAATAATTTCACTTTCTGGTTCGCAGCGCCCATTGGTGTTTAGCAGCGGCTTCCACGAGTGAAGGCTAAAAATATAGCTGGGCTTTTCATTTTTTAGGAACTCTACCAAGGCTTTGTTTTCGGGTTCACTCGTTGGTTCTGGGCCGGGGTAATAGCGTGGTTCCTCGACGTCATTCGTCCAGTCCTTCGTTGGCAGGTTTCGGTTCAGATCAACTCCATTTGCGTTTTTTCGCTGGCCGTTCACGACGCCGTCGAAGTTAAACATAGGGACTAGGGTCAGTTGCAAGTTATATGAAAAGCCCTCGATGAACTTGTCCAATAGGCCGTGAGCCGCAATGACGCCTTCTTTTTCATCACCATGGACGCCGCCCAGTATGAGAACGCGAGGTCCCTGGGAACCAAATTGGTAGGCTGGAATGGGGCAGCCCGTAACGGTGTGACCAAATATATAGCTTTTCATAGGAAGTCCTAATTGTTAATCTGATCGCCTATGAAATCTCATGCCCCATTAATGGTCAAGAAGTTCGGTGGAACATCAGTAGGATCTGTCGAGCGAATCGAAGCAGTGGCTGATCGAGTCAGTCAGGACATTGCTAGTGGTCAACGAGCGATCGTCGTTGCCTCAGCGATGTCTGGCGAAACCAACCGGTTGGTCGGTCTCGCTCGTGATATCAACCCAAGATATCGTGGTCCGGCCTACGATATGCTGCTGGCGTCTGGCGAGCAGGTCTCCATAGCTTTGTTGGCCATGGCCTTGGAAAAACGAGGCGTGAAAGCTCGTCCTATGTTGGCCTATCAGCTAGGCATTAAAACAGACGCCATCTTTTCGAAGGCCCGCATTCAAAGTGTTAACAAAGAAAAGCTAATGAGCCTTGTTGACGAGGGTTACACCCCTATTGTTGCTGGGTTTCAGGGCGTCAGTGGAGAAGATATTACCACCCTGGGGCGCGGTGGCTCGGATACGACGGCTGTCGCTTTGGCCGCCGTTTTAGATGATGCCAGTTGCGAGATTTTTACGGATGTGCCTTCGATCTTTTCAGCGGATCCGCGTTTGGTAAAAAAAGCCCGTGAAATTTCAAGCATTAGCTTCGAAGAAATGATGGAAATGGCTTCGTTGGGGTCGAAGGTCCTTCATTATCGATGCGTCGAATTGGCCGTTAAATACGGTGTTCGAATCCACTTACGTTCAACTTTTGAAAAACGCGACGGAACCTGGGTGGTTCCTGAAGGAGAAACCATGGAAGCTCCCGTTGTATCCTCGATCACTCACGACCCGAACACCTGTGTGATTAAAATTTTTCCTTTGCCGGCCGCTGAAGGCTTTTTAACCGAGTTATTTACACGGTTAACAGATCGTAATGTGGTTGTTGATATTATCACGCAAAGTCAGAATGAAGAGGGACAGCGGTTGGCCTTCAGTGTGACTGAAGAGGACGTCGTTGCTGCCGAGGATATCGTTCGAAGCCTTCTGCCCGATACAGCGCAAATTTCTGTGATGAAAAACCTGGCTAAAATTTCTGCGGTCGGTGTGGGGATGAGGCACCATCCAGGTGTTGCGGCACGGTTTTTTAAATCCTTGCATGAGCACAAGATTCCAATTCACCTGGTAACGACATCTGAAATTAAAATCAGTGCTGTGATAGATAAAGCTCGACTCGAGGAGGCGGCGACCTCTTTACACACCGAATTCGATTTGGATAACGAGGACGCCTAATGCCATTTGTTCGTAAAGAAGGTCGACTGGCACTACAGCAAGCGGGCCAAGATATCGATATTTTGACCTTGGCTCAGTCTGAATCCCATCCTTGTTATATCTACGACGGGGATGATGTCTTAAATCGATTAAAGGCTTTGAAGTCCAGCTTTGATCGTCCGGTCAGTATCCACTATGCGATGAAAGCGAATCATCATCCTGAAATACTTCGACGCATTGCTGCTGCTGGGTATGGTGTGGATACGGTATCGATGGGCGAAGTGAAGAAAGCCATGAAGTGTGGTTTTTCAGCCGATCAAGTTGTTTTGTCTGGGGTTGGTAAGACGGTCGCGGAAATCGATTTTGCCATAGAAAACCAAATTAAACAGATTAACGTGGAGTCCGTACCGGAGCTTCAGCGAATTATTCATCGTAGTCAGGCTTTAGGCAAAGTTGCTTCGGTGGCATTTCGTATGAATCCGGATGTTGATCCAAAGACTCATCCGTATACAAGTACCGGCTTCCGAGATAACAAATTTGGAATGGATCAAAGTTTTCTGCCGCAGTTGATTCGCTTGGTCCAAGACAGTCAAGGGGCAGTCCGCTTTATGGGGTTGACCAACCATATTGGTTCACAGATTCGATACACAGATGCCTTTGAAGAGGCGACGGAAAAAACGCGCCGAATGTTGGATCATGTCCTTGAAAGTGGAATCCCGTTGTCGACCTTTGACATCGGTGGGGGCCTGGGGATCGATTATGATCAGTATGACCCCAACAAAGACCTGGCCGAGATCGGTGATTATGGCTTGAAGATGAGCCAAGCCCTAAAGGGTGTTGACCTCGAGATAATGACTGAGCCTGGTCGAGTGATCGTCGGCCGCTGTGGTATTCTTGTCACTGAAGTTCAGTACGTCAAAGAGACACCTTACAAAAACTTTCTGATATGTGACTCGGGAATGCATGACCTGATTCGCCCCGCCCTTTATCGTGCGCATCACCGGGTAGAGCCCCTCCAGTTGAAGTCGGGTGAAACGAAGATCTATGATGTCGTTGGGCCTATTTGCGAGTCAGCTGACGTTCTTGGCTACGATCGTCGCTTTGAAGGGGTCGAACAAGGGGATTGGTTAGCTGTATTTGATGCCGGAGCTTACGGGGCTGTTATGGCTAGCAGTTATAACCTTCACGAGCCGGCGAAGGAAATCGTCTTTTTTGATGGAAAGGCCTATTAGCCGGAGGTGCCAGGTGATTAAAACCATTAATCCTGCAACCGAAGAAGTGATTCAGGAATTCCAAGAGTCCACCTGGTCCGAGGTGGATCAGAAGTTAGCAGCCAGCCTTCGTGCGCAGCAGGATTGGAAATTTCGTCCGATTGGACAGCGGCTTCAATGTTTTCAGAAGCTAGCTCAGCTGTTGCGGGCTGAAGAAGCGTCGTTGGCTGAGGTTATCACAACAGAAATGGGTAAAAATATTAAAGAGGCCCGGGCCGAGGTTCGTAAATGCGTCGCGGTCATCGATTTTTACCTGGAGCATTCAGAAACCCACCTACAGGCTGTTGATTTAAAGTCTGACTTTCAAAAAAGCTATATAAGCCCTCAGCCTTTGGGTGTGATCTTAGGTATAATGCCGTGGAATTTTCCGTTTTATCAGGTGTTCCGCTTTGCTGTGCCTACGTTGATTGCTGGAAACACTGTTTTGTTGAAGCATGCACCAAACGTCACCGAATGTTCTTTGCAAATCCATCGGTTGTTTATGGATGCCGGGTTTGGTGATGGAATTTATACCTCTTTGGTGGTTTCGCATCAGGTGGCGGCGCAGGTCATCGAGGACCCTCGAGTGCGTGGGGTTTCTTTTACGGGAAGTACTCGTGGTGGGCGCCAGGTGGCCTCATTGTCTGGTCAAAGTCTTAAAAAAACATTGCTTGAGCTGGGTGGGAGTGACCCCTCTGTGGTTCTTGACGATGCCGATCTAGACCTTGCGGTGGATCGCATTTTGAGCTCTCGAATGATCAATTCCGGGCAGAGCTGTATCGCAGCCAAGAGGTTTATTGTAACGGAAAAGAACTATGATGAGTTTCGGGGTCGCATGGTTCAGTCCATGGCCGACTTTTCCTTTGGAGACCCAATGAACGAGGGGTACAGGTTAGGTCCCTTGGCCAGGAAGGATTTGCGTGACCAATTGGACCAGCAGGTCCAGCGATGTCGTCAGCAAGGGATTCAGGTTTTGGTCGGCGGAGAGGTCCCTTCTGAAAAGGGGTTTTATTACCCAGCGACTTTACTTGAAGATGTTCGGCCGGATACGGTGGCCTTCGCTGAAGAACTGTTTGGTCCGGTGGGAAGTCTGATTCGGGCCAGTGATGAGGCTGAGGCTATTCGTCTTGCTAACCAGACCAGCTTCGGTTTAGGTGCCGCCATTTACTCACGGGATCTTGAGCGAGCTTGTCGTATCGCGGAAACAGAAATCGAGTCTGGCCAAGTGTTTGTTAACGACATTGTTCGTTCGGACCCTCGCCTACCTTTTGGGGGAGTTAAAAACTCTGGTTATGGTCGGGAGCTGTCACACCTTGCCCTGACGGAATTTTGTAACTTAAAGACTGTCGCAGGAAATGCCTAGTACTTTTGATTGTCTAGCCAACGTTTTTTGTGACAGTAATTCTAGTCGTTTTTAGAGCTGTCGTGGTAAGATGGTCTTGGGTTAGGGGATCATCATGTCATCATTTCTTCTTGTTTTAGGTTTTGTTGCCGTCTCTGTATCAGCTTCAGCGGCTGAAGATATTCATGTTTTGTCCGCTCGTTTTTTAAATAACGGCGATCTGGTTGTCGGGCTTCGTTATAGTGGTGGCTGTAAAGAGCCTCAGTTTGAAATTAAGACGTCTTATCAATGTGAGGGACGTAAAGTGGCTTCCGATAAGGAAAACGAGCCGGTCGCGACGATTCATTCGAAAGGTGATAAGGATGACTGCGAAGCGGTCGTCGAGATCGAAAAGGTGTTTCCCAAAGAGCAACTGGGGACCTGTACTGTTCCTGATCTGAAGGTCAAAAGCGTCGATAACCAATCGGAAGTCGAAGCCACCCACTAGGAGGGCCCACCTTCCTTCTGAGGCTGTTTGTTTTGATTTTTTTTCACAGAACATAAACCATCAATCGTTCAACTTGATTCAGAATGTCCAGTCGACTAGTTCAACAACCAGTCGGGGGGGGGCGTCAATGGGGATCATATCTAAAATCGTTTTGTTCGTCGGGTTTTTAGCGATGCCGCTGTTTGTTCAAGCGGATTCATTAAATTTAGATAGTTATTGTGACGAGCTTCCCATCGGAGTTCCCGCCAGGGTGAATATTTCGAAGGGGTCGTCAAAGACGGGGCTGCGACAGGCCTATGTATTAGTTCGCGAACGCGTGCAGTCTTGGAAGGCGTATTTGAACTTTGAATTTCAGGCCGAGTCCGACCTAGAAAGGGACGAGCTTCCATCGAGTTACCGGACAACTAAGAATTTGCGAGGTGATTTAAATCGCTTCTATCAAGATCGGTTTTCGCGGTGTCTGGTGGAATTTGATGGAAAGTTGAAGGATCGCTATGGTCGAGAGGTCCTACTGCGCCTATGGAATAGCTCGTCTGTCGTCCCAAAGCCTCCCAAGGTTGAAATTACAATCCAACAGGCCGAGTTTCGATCGAATTCGGATAATTATTCCGCCGACATAGGGTGTTCAACGATCGTTCACGAAGCCTTACATAAAATGGGGCTTGTTGATGAGTATGAAGAGCGATGGAATAAGCTAAATCCAAATCTGTTCAAGCGAATGTTTTTAGAAAGATATGTCCCAGTCACTGACCGCCCAGCAAACGATTGTCGGTCATTGGCTCCGCGGCCGACAATGATGTCGAATCACAGGGCTCTTCGACACCTGAACTTTCCCGGATTAATGCCAGCACATGTCAATGTGATTATCTACCCGGGGTGTATGAAGAAAAACGAAGTGTATTATTCTTGTTCTGAAAATGCCTACCGAACAAGTCTTGATCATGGTGGAATTCTTGGCTGTAGACGGACCTTGCCGGTTTGCGCGACCTCGGATTGGCTTGAGCTAAGTCGAGACCTTTTATAGGGGTTAAAGATCCACTTTTTCGAATTCGTCGATTTTAATTGTATCTAAAATAAGGCCAGCCATTTGTTTGAAGTGGTCGGTCGTATCTGTGCAAAGAACCTGCACGCTGCCTTCGCCTGTTTGGCGACTCAGCGACCATCCTTCGCCGACCAATTCTGCAATGGCATCGGCCGAATCGATCATTTGTATGTTTGGGCCTAGGACCCGTGCCATGGCTGGCTTAAGAAGTGGGTAGTGGGTGCAGCCCAATATAAGGGTATCAATCTGCTGATCGACTAAGTTTTTTAAATAGCGAAAGCAGATCAGATTGGTTAAAGGGTCATGGGTCAGTCCTTCTTCAACCAAGGGTACAAACAGGGGGCAGGCCTGAGCGAAGATTTCGATTTGATCATCTAATTGCTTTAATAGGTCTTGGTAGGCGCCAAACCCGATGGTCGCTCGCGTTCCGATAACGCCGATACGTTTGTTTTGAGTGGCGTTTAGTGCGGCCTTTGTGCCGGCCTCGATAACGCCAACGACCGGTAGATCTTTAAACTCTTCAGGGCGAAGAACGCTGGAAGCCGAGTTGCAAGCCACAATGGCGCCTTTGATGTCGAACTTACGAAGATAGTTGATGTTCTGATATAGGTAGTTATAGATCGTTTTGGGTGATTTCGAGCCATAGGGCAGTCGAGCTGTGTCACCCAAATAGATAAAGTTCTCAGAGGGAAAGCTTTGAACCAAGGATTTTAATACGGTCAGGCCGCCAAGGCCCGAGTCGAAGACGCCAATGGGTCTAGACACGAAGTCCTCCTGCTGGTGCAGAATTCTGTAGTTAGATTCTAAATGCCGTGCGCTCGGGACTCGTGGTAGCCAGCGCCTGTCATCTCCATGAATTTAGCTTTCTCAGAAACTTCGGCAAGGTTTGTTGCGTTGATATAGCTCATACCGCTGCGTAGCCCACCGGCCAGTTCGTTAATCACATCGCTGACGTGGCCCTTAATGGCAACATAGGTCGATTCACCTTCGGCCGCCATTCCAGTGGGGACACCACCGCGCCACGAGACTTGTGCTGACTTAGAAGCCATTCCTCGGTATTGCTTTTTACCGTTTCGAATGTCCCCTGGTGTCTCTAGGGTTCCCGATAAAATACTGCCAAGCATGACTGTGTTCGCACCAGCGGCCAATGCCTTCACAATGTCCCCCGATGTTTTGATTCCACCGTCGGCAATGATTGGTACCCCGAGTGAGCGTCCGACCTCGGCGCAAAGTGCGACCGCCGTCAGTTGAGGAACTCCGCATCCAGTGATCACACGAGTTGTACACATCGAACCTGGTCCAATTCCGACTTTGATGGCATCAGCCCCGGCGCGTATAAGATCTTCCGTGCCTTCAGGGGTCGCGACATTCCCGGCGATTATTTCAACGTTGGGATAGGTGTCCTTTAGCCATTTCATGGTTTCAAGCATTTGTACGCTGTGACCATGGGCGATGTCGACAGTGACAATATTGACCCCAGCTTCGATGACCGCTTTGGCACGTTCTTGAAAGTCTTGGTTGACCCCAATGCTGGCCCCAATATTTGCCAGTCCGGCCTCTTTCATTTTTCTGACCTCGACGACTTGATCTTCGATGGTCATAAATCGATGAAGAATTCCAAAGCCGCCTAACTGATCGATAGCGATGGCCATATTGGCTTCGGTGATGGTATCCATGTTTGCGCTGATAAAGGGCATCAGCATCTTGCGGGATTTTGTCAGTTGCGCTGTTAAATCGGGGTCACGGCGAGAACGCACTTCCGACTTAGCTGGTACAATAAGTACGTCGTCGTAGGTATAGGCTTTCGAGCGATCTTTCACTTGCGTCCAGTTGAACATCATATTCATTTTTCCAGCTCCTTTGCTCGGTCCAAATAAATAGACATGGTGACCGAGTAACTAAAACACGAAATCAAAAGTGCAAAGACATGAATTGGGAATCGGACAAGGGCTTGAAACGAGGTGGGGAAAAGATCTACGAGATAGCCGCTACCGAGGGCCATTAAGGTCTCTGGCACGTACAGTAGGAAGATAAACAGGATTAGGCCTTTTGTGAAGTGCGTCGAGCGAATTAAGGCGTCATGACCTTCCTTTTCGCTATCAGGGTCGAAGAAAACGCTTAATGTGACCAGATTATACTGAATCGCTTTATAGATACCGGGTACAATCAGCAGTAATCCCCATAAAATCACTCGAGCTGTTGCTCGAAGTTGCTCAATAAACAAGCTTAAAAACTTGGTTCTGGCTAATTCGATCACTCGAACGGGCTTGGTTGGGTTTTGACGGAGGTTCCACAGCGCGACGGGAACGATAAACACCATATTGATCTGTACGAACATGGTGAACAAGGTCTGGCCCAGACCGCTTAATAGGCGCATTTGATCGGTTGGGTGCAGTTGATAGGCCCGGACAAAGAACTCTTCGCCCACGGCCGATATGAAGGCGAATAAAAACACCCAAAACCAGATCTTTTCAAGGGCCGGGCGGTAATATCGCCAGCCGTCTTTTAGGTAAAAAAGCCAATTCGATTGCATAAGCTCCTGTTTTGCCAGAATAAATCTGAAAAGTCTAACAAAGAGCCGTTGACGGGCGCGAGTCGATTTTCTAGGATGACTTTTCTATTTCGTGTCCGCCCCGGTGGCGAAATTGGTAGACGCACAGGACTTAAAATCCTGGGACCCTTACCGGTCGTGCCAGTTCAAGTCTGGCCCGGGGCACCAAACAAAAACGCCAAGCCAGCAGGCTTGGCTTTTTTGTTGGCGTCCAGACAAGCTGGACGCCTCGGGCCTCCGAAGTTTCCGTTCGCAAGACTCACTACAACTTCTCAGCCACGAGCCACATCAAAACGCCTTCGCCGTTTTGCTGCGTTCTCGAAAAGTTCAAGTCTGGCCCTTGGCTCACGGGCGCTCCGCTTCGGCGACTGAGGGAGTCGCCTTCGCTTTGCTAGCCACGTTGCCGCATTAAAATCTGCCGCTGGCAGTTTTTAACGCGTCCGAAACCGGGGCACCAAACAAAAGCGCCAAGCCAGCAGGCTTGGCTTTTTTGTTGGCGTCCAGGCAAGCTGGACGCCTCGGTCTTCCGAAGCTTCCGTTCGCAAGGCTCACTACTAGGCGGCGGGTTGGGTGATGAGCTTTTCTATTTCGGGGATCAGTTGGTCGACTTGACTTTGTAAGGTGGTCAGCTTCGAAAGAGCATCGTCCAGCTCATTGGAGCGACCGAGGTTTTCTAACGTCTTTGCTGCATCCACGACGGACTCAATGTGGAAGTTCGCAACGGTTCCTTTAAGGGCGTGGGCCGACTTCATCAGGGCATCTGCATCACTGCAGTTGATGGCAGCCTCAATGGCCTGCATGTACTGCGGGATACAGTTCAGGCACTCTTGGGCGATCTCACTCAGAATCTCTTCTTCGCCAGCGACCTGCTCTAATATAAATTGCTTATCAAGTTGCAAGGTTGGCGCGTGATCCTTGTCGACTTTGATGTTGGGTTCGCATTCGTTTAGTGCCGTGACAAGATCATGAATGTTGACTGGCTTTGTTAAGAAGCCGTCCATGCCGGCGTTAAGGCAGCGCTCTTTATCTTCTTTGAAGGCACTAGCAGTGAGGGCAAAGATCTTGGGTTGTCGCAGCTCGAGTTGTCTGATTTTTATTGTCGCTTCGACGCCGTCCATCTCTGGCATATGTTGATCCATGAAAATCAAATCATAGGATTGTCGTTGTACGGCTGAAAGAGCTTCAAGGCCATTGCCAACGATGTCGACTCGGTAGCCTAGCTTTGAAAGAAGCTTACGTCCCACCATTTGGTTGACTGAGTTATCCTCTGCCATCAAAAGTCGCAAAGGGTGAGTTTTTGCCATACTTTCATTGACTTGAGCCAAGGGGGATCTTTTGCGGCTGACTCCGGGGGAGGTCTCTTCTAGTGGGACAGAAAAGGAAAATGTCGACCCCTTGCCTTCTTCGCTTTCAACCCAAATTTTGCCGCCCATCGCTTGAATGATTCCTTTGCAAATGGCCAGACCGAGACCTGTCCCGCCGTATTTACGTGTCGTCGATGCGTCGACCTGGCTAAAATCCTGGAACAGCTTTCGTTTGCTTTCCTCAGGAATGCCAACGCCGTTGTCAACGACCGAGACTTGAACGTGGTGTCGGCCGTCTTCATTTCGAGTTGCTGTCACTTCGACCTTTACAGTGTCTTTCGTGAACTTTATGGCATTACTCACTAGGTTCGTTACGACTTGGCGAAGACGAGTGACATCACCGCGAACCCAAGCCGGTACGTCCGGCGATAGATTGCATGAAAGTAGGCAGCCTCTTTCGGAGCTTCCCGAGTTCATAAGATCAATGGTTTCTTCAACGCATTCGCGCAATGGAAAGGGCTCAAGCTCAAGGGCAAGTTTACCGGATTCAATTTTTGAAAAGTCTAATATGTCATTGATCAGCGTCAGAAGCGTTTCGCCCGAGTTTTGAACGGTCTTAAGAAGGCGAATGTTCTCGGCATTCTCTGCTGTGTCTAACATTAGGTTTGTGCAGGAAAGGACCGCATTCATGGGCGTTCGAATTTCGTGTGACATCGTGGCTAGAAAACGAGCTTTTGCTCGGATGCCTTCTTCGGCAAAGTCCTTTGCCACTTGAAGTTCTTTTGTTCGCATTTCGACGACGTCTTCAATGTCATCGTGTTTTTTTCCGGCCAGCCATGCGATGAGTCCTAAGAAAACCGGCGCTGAACAGATCATGATGAATAGCAGCTTAGGTTGGTCTAAGATGAAAAGGGCAATGACAGGAAAGCCCATCCCAAATAGCAAACCATACAAGGTGTAGTTTGCGGCTGTGGATTGAAAAGGTTGAAGTAAGCGGTTCATGCTTTAGTTACTTCGGAATCTGAGATCTATTCGTTGAGCGCATCAGCCGGATTCTTCCCGAGTGAATAAAAACTTAATGAGATGTAGTTAAGAATAGTTTAGTTATCAAGGGGCAGAGGCTTCAGTGGGGCGTCTTGAGGCGCCCTTTGGCGGGTCCTAACGGATTCCCTCAATACGTTGTCTTTAAATGCGGGGTTTCAAGAGATTATTACCTGTATTCAACGCAAAAGTGGTGCTCAAAAGTAGTGCATTAGTAATCTGTGGTTGATTAATAAGGTCTGAACGTGTTTCATCTAGGGATATACAAACAAAACTAAAAAGCGCG
>NYZX01000191.1 GCA_002686065.1 Pseudobdellovibrionaceae bacterium
ACAGAGCTCTTTAAATACGAATCAACGAATGAAAACGATTTTACAAGGAGCGATTCTTGGGTCGCAGTTCGAAAAGTATGTCAAAGACTTAGATGAAAACAGCATCGCCGTTTTGCGAAAGGTGTATGGCCAATTGTATGACCTTCAGTCGGGTGGGCTTCGGTCGCTGAACCCGGTGGACCTTGATCGTGTGCACCGCCGTCTGATGGTCGATGTTTCAGTGCCTTACATTCAGGAAGGGTCAGCCTATGTGCATCAGTAAAAGAGTCGCCACTTCAATGCTGGTTGTCGCCTTGTTCGGATGCAGTGGAGGAGGGGGTTCCTCGGGCTCGGGCAATGGGAGTGATGGGAACGGTACAGCTGGAGTTCTGAGCTCGTCACAGTTGGGGCAGATCGCTCAGTTGGCCCAGACCTATAAAGCTTTGTTTCAGCAGGGCTGTGGGTGCAGTCAGGCAGAGCTTTGGGTGCTGGAAGGGGCCGCCATCCAAAAAGCAGTTTATGAAATAGCGAAGCTGAAAGTATCGGATCTTAAGGGTCCGGATGTTGATCAGTTGTTGGGGCAAAACTAAATACAGGAGAAACAAAACATGAAACTAAATCCATTGGCTGTGCTAGCAGCGATGTCCATTGTGGGTGTGTCACAGTTGAGTGAGGCGAAACCCTATCGGTATTCTGATTGTGATTCCCGGGTGAACATCAAACATCCGGCGGGGGCAAACGATTTGTTTTTTAATAAGCAGTGTACAGTTGCCTATGTGCTGCCTCCGAAACTCGGAAATATTGTTGTTGGCGAAATTTTTGATCTTCAGATCGATCGAAACATCTGTAGTGCGATTGACTATATAAACAGCGCCACGGCATCAGATCGTCAAACCATCAGCCACTATGCTGAAGCCATGACTGAAATTGCTAAGCGGTTTAAGGAGGCTCAGCAACAAAAAACTCTATACACACAAGAGTTGCGCCAGATCGAAACTGATATGGTTGCATTAGATGAGGCGATCATTCAGGCTGATGAACAAATTGCTACGATCAATGGTGTGCTATCAGGGTTGCAGCAGCAGCGGGCCACTTGTCCCAGTGTTGTTCAGTGTCGAAGAATTGATCGCGAGATTCAGACTAAAAATGGCGAGCTACAAGCCGCACAGTCAGCTCGTCGAGTGGCAGCAGGACGGCAAACGGCATTGGATCGTCGTTCAACACGAATCGATACCCGTTTGCAGTCCACCATCGACCTTGAAGCCAGTCTCCAGATTCAGATCTCTGAACTGCGAAGCACATTGGAAGATTTAGAGGGCGCTGTGGTCGACGCTTACAAAGAGCGACGCGTGATGGCTGGTGCTCAGATTCACTATCAGTATAGCGACGGCCAAAGCGAGCTATTAGCACAATATCGGGCTTTAAATCGTGGGCAGATCGCTGAAAGTTTTTTTCAGCCAATGCAGGTGACTCATTCGATGTTGAATCTGACAACCGAGGTCGGATCTGACTTTGGAACGGCTTCACAACGAATTTCCATGCCGGCTACGACGGCCAATGGGACTGACTTTCGAAATGGTCAGTTTGCTGCGGCACCAAGTAGTGGATCGTTTAATGTTGAAATCAATCAAGTCGCCGCCTGTGGACTGATGACTGATAACGGCGAAATTGATTTACAACGAGTCTTAGATACAAGGTATTTGTCGCTACAGAATTTGTATGAATACGAAGTCGCTGGCGAGATAGGCTATAGCTCGCGTTTTAATGTTGCTGAGCTTTATGAAAGAATTCAGACATCCGGCAGTCGAGGCGGATTCTTTTCGCGGCGCCGTTATACCAGTGTGACGGAAAACAGCGAATTTGACTCGTCTTTTGATATCCGGTTTTTTTCGGACAGTGGTTCAGGATATACGGACGAGTTGAAACAACAGATCATTCAAGACGAAAAAGAATTCGCGGTTGATCAGTTGTTTAAAGAGTTCTTGGCTTTGTCCAGCTCGGGTGGTCAGCTTCCTGTTCCTCAGTTAGATGGCTCACCGAACGGAGCGCAGGCTGCCTCGGCGGCACTAAGCAAATGCCCGAACTTGTACTGTCAGGTCGGTGCAGCGCTACTTGGGGTCGCTGATGCCATCTGGGGAAGCAGTAAGGCGACGTCTCACTTTCGCCGGACTCGTGAATTTGAATACAACAAAAAGGTCACAGACCAGCGTATGTTTAGTTTCCGTGGGGCCACAGGCTATGTTTATCAAGCTGACTAGTTGGCTGCTTCTGTTCTTTGTGCTTGGGCCATTGGCCCAAGCCGAAGATGTCGCCCCAGACTGTCCTGTGGTGTTGGCAAGCAGTGAAACCTATCAACAGCAAATGGCCCAAATGGTCTGGCAAGAAAACCGGGTCGGTCAGGCCTTGGAGGCCTGGCGATCTGATGGGTATCGTTCGAGCCGCAGGTATCGTCGCTATCTGAATGCCCTACGGGATTGGGCTGACCTGGCTGTATTGATGCACTTTAACACCCATATAAATGACCGTCTTCGCCGGTTCTGGGTAGAGGCTTGGTTTGATGTCCCAGATCATGTGCCGGTAACAAGGCTATTGGTGAAGTTGCCGGGCCAGCACCCAGTGCCCTTATCGATGGCTCGTGAAATGGACGGCACTGTGGTGGAGTCTCAGGGGAGGTACCTGGTTTTCCGACAGTGGGTGTCGGCCTTGGGCTATTGCACGGACGGGATTTTTAAGGTGTTCAGCCCTGAGGTCTACCTTGAGGCTAAAGCGCAGCGGGCGTCCGATCAGTTGTTTTAGGGGCAGGTCCGTGAAGAGCTTACAAGGTTCTGTCGTGAATCCTAACGGCCTTAGGGTTCTGAAGCTGGATGTAGGCTTGTCACTGCGGTGGCAAGCGTGTATCCCCTAGATATGACAAATAGTGAAGTTAGTTTCGAGCAGTTGAATACGATTTTAAGCCAACCCGAGGCGGATCGCGGCCTTGAGTGGGAAAACCGGTTTTTGTCGGCGTTTTATAAAGCAAAGATCGAAATCGTCGACGAAAGTGTTCAGACGGGTCCCGATAGCTGGCCCTATCTGTTTGTGAAAAGCTCACCGCAAGCCGGCGAGCCTGTCGAGAAGGTTTGTCAGTGGCTATCTGGTAAGGGTGTGGGCCTTGCCTTGAATACCCATAAGATGCTGCCCGACTATGTTTTTACCTATGGTATGGTTTGGGACGCTGTTCAGCGTGGAGGCTTCGATCAACGTCAGCCAGCGGAAGACAAGCCAGCAAAAGATATGACTTTATCCAACGGGCAAGAGCTATTCGTCGGTGTGCCTTCGGATACCTACCTGCCAAACGGACCTAGAAAAATCCTTCGAGAGTTCTTTCAACATCAAGGTGTGAAAGAGCCTAAAGTACTTTTGGTGTCGCGGGATCAGGAACATTATGATTTGTGTTTTTCGGCCGAATCACTTGGGCTGACTAACGAAAAGGAAACCGAAGGTGTGCTTGAGGCCATTTCTTGGTTTTTGCCGAATAGCTACCAGCTGGCCATGGTGAGCGAGAAAATGATTCCTCACCCATTTCAATCACTTTAAAAAATCACTTAAAACGGTTCTTCGAAATCGTCGAGGTCGTCTAATTCGCCATACTCGGGCAGAAGGTCAACTAGGCATTCGCGCCAGTACTCGGGTACATCTGGCGAAAACATAATTCCGACTTCAAAGACACCGTTACCAATATGATTGGCGCGTACGATTTTGCCGTCCAAGTCCAAGTTCATTTGAGGTAAATACAGGGCGACTTCTTCGCCAATTATGGCTGAAAGATCAAGGTTTGATCGGGTTCGTGGGTCGACCAAATGGTTCCGATCCACTTCTATGAGGAAACCAGAAGCCGATGCATCTACAATATGACCAGAGTTCGCGATAACGCTATATCGAGTCAATGATGTGAGCTCTGCAAACTCGATCGAGTCCACATTTTTTCGCTCTTTTCTTCTTCTCTCTGCGAGAGCATTTTTCATACTCGTCCCTTCACAATAGCTTTACATAGCTATCGGCGTGGCCAGACAAAAGTTCAATGGTTACGTCTGGTTTTTTCATCATTTTGGGAAATAAACCGGAATTTATTTGCGATTAAGTTGCTGTGAAGACTTTGTTTTTTAGATTGTTGCGACCGGACCTTGAGGCCTAGATTTGGCAGGTCTTCTGTGGGCAGATGGAAATTGTGTGGGGGAAATTTTGTGGGGAAGTAAAGGAAGGTATTAAGGTGAGGTTCGGTGAAGTGAACGTCCCGCTGACGAACCTAGGGTCTATCTATGGTGTCGGGTTGCTGTCTACAGCGACAATGACTTGTCCTGCACGCAAGCTGGGTGAAGCAAAGCTGGTGGTTGATACGATTAGTAGTGCGGCAAACACTACTAGGAAGGGGCCGACTAGTCCTGCCATTCCGACTTTCCAGTCGAAGGCCTCTTCCTCGAATGAGAATACACGTCCTGTCATTTTTCCTCCTAACCCGCATGGGGGTATGAAGCTATTTAAAGCAAAGCTCTTGCCAAGCCTCCAGCTTCAATAAAACGGCACTCGACGGGATTTGTGTTTCAAGAAGTAACAGCAATGTCTCATGTTGATCGAACAACATCTGCACAGGATTAAAAGGTTAGGCAGTCCAGGTCCAGCCAAGAACCGGCAAGATTTTATGATGTCTCGAACTGAGACTTAAATCCGGCCTTGGCGAAATCAAAAAGTCTAAGGCTTCTCGTCAAGCTGTCTTAGTTGTTCTTGTCGGGCCTTAGCACGGCCTTCGATTCGAGCCTTATCAAGCTCTGGCAGTGTCTTTTGCGTAAAGTCGCCCAGCTGTTCGTTGTTAAAATCGATCAGATTAGTCGCAGCTGTTTCGGCGGCGGTCAGCAATCGATCCGCTGAATTCTGCGAGTTTTGAATCTGAAGACGAGCCATCTTTGCAGCTTCTGAGGCCTGGTCTAAGGTGGCTCCAGCAGCGTCGTTGAGTTCGTTCAGTGCGTCGACGATACTTCCTATGGTGACGGCACTGTTGACGTAGGCAGCCTGGCTTTGGATGGCCATCAAGGAGGACTCGGCCTCTTCGGCAGCTGTGAATTTAAGTGTTGTCGCTATCTGATGAAGTTCGCTGACTCGTTCAAGAGTCGTAGAGGCTGAAATCATAGACGCTTTCGCCGAGGACGACAGGCTTTTGACCCGAAGTAACATGTTTTGAAGTCCAAGCAATAAAGCGCTTTTTACAAAGGCGGCTCGTTCTTGGTGCATGCTTACTTCGCTATTTTCTAGTTGGAGAACCTCTTCTGCAGCGGCCGAGGCAGCAATGATGATCAACTGAAGTGACATCTCTAGATGGTTTCTCTGTCCGGCATAGTGAAGGACAATATTCTGCGCTAAGTTTGCGTTTTTTTCTAGGCTTCCGGCCTCTTCAGATAAGACTGTTTCAATGGACGTTCCAAGTTCTGAAATACTGAGATCGCTGACAGCCTGAATAGCGGCTTTAAGCTCGGCAGCCTCTTTAGACTCGGCTGTCCGTTGGCCAAGTTTTGGAATTCTTCCGACCGTGTTATTCAAGAATGTGGCCCAAGCGATGGAAATACGACTTCCGACGGATGGTTTCGCATTGGTGGCGCGTTGAAGTGTGGCAGCGGCCTCACTTAATTTTTTACTGGCATCGGCCATGGAAAGCTTGGTCGCTTTGGCAGTCGATTTCACTTTATTGACGGTTTGCTTGATAACATCTGATGCTTTTTGGGTGTCTTCAATGATTTGGCCCAGCTTTGATTGAGCCTCTTTTTTGTAATCCTCAAGCTCCTGTCCGTATTCGTCTAAAGGTTGACCGGTAATACGATCAAGAATGATATCCAGTTGCCCGCGGATTTCTGTGATGTCAGCTTCCCAAACAAGATGGGCCATCTCACGACGAATCATGGCCTCTTGGCTTTCGTCGATATAGACCGTGTATTGATCGCGGCTATCTTTTAGGCTTTGTTTGATTTCCATTGGAAGTGTGACTGTGACTTTTCTTTGGAACACGTCTAGGCAAGTTCGTCGTGCATGGGCCGCCGACGTCATTGATAGAATAGCGCTTATAGCAAGGATCGACTTGGCGG
>NYZX01000192.1 GCA_002686065.1 Pseudobdellovibrionaceae bacterium
ACTTAGGTGCGATTCTTGAAGATGTTTATAGTGTTTTTGAAGAGCGCCTTAGTTTACGTGGCGTTGATCTTGAAATACGGGTCGAGTTGGATCCAACTTTTCGAGTTATGGGAAAAGAAATCTCGTTGCTACAGATACTGACCAACCTTGTGAACAACGCCATTGATGCCGTGGAAGGGGTCGATGAGCCAAAGATACAGCTTCGAGCTTTTTTAAAAGACGCCGCCATTGTTGTCGAGGTGAATGACAACGGTCCCGGGGTCGATCCTGAAATTGCAGGTCGAATTTTCGAGCCTTTGTTCACGACCAAAGATGTTGGTAAGGGAACGGGGCTTGGTCTTTCCTTATCTCAGAGAATGGCCCAGGATATGGGGGGGACCCTCAACTTTAAGCAAGACGAAAAGACGCGGTTTCAAATTGTGTTTTCACCAGGAAAGGACCCAGTGTGACGATTTTATTTGTCGATGATCAGCCGCAAATTTTAAAGATATATTCGGAAGAGGTTGATTATGCTCACCCCTGGGCGACGGTACTGACAGCCGAAGGTGGTGAAGAGGCTTTGCAGCTTTTGAAGACCCATAAGGTAGATTTGGTTTTCACTGATGCGCGCATGCCTCGCATGGATGGACATGAATTTGCGAAAAGGGCTCGTGATTTGTATCCCGAGATTCCTGTCTTCATGATTACTGGTTATGCCGGTGAAATCACCGAAGAGGACATCGTTGCGAACGGCGTTCGTCGTGTTTTTAGCAAGCCGATCGATTTGGATTTTCTTGTTGAGTTCGTTGCCGAGCAAAGGTCCAAGTTACTTGGGGCCTGAAAGACCGAATGAGGATGCTAGGCTTGGCCTTGCGGCGAAATTGTGATTTTTGCAAAAATCCGAGCTCGGCAGTTCGTGCTGATTATGCGTTATATAATCAAAATTGATGCTGTCTTCCTGGTCTGAAACAGGTTGCAGGTGAGGCCTTAGGTGGCGTCTAAGTCCCCGAACATACTGAATAAATTTCTGATGCCTTTCGCTGATCTCGGTTTTTTGATAGTTTGGTTGGCTTAGGCCCCGTCTAGCTGGGGCAAAGGTGTGTTGTGCGTTTACTGGCGTTGTTTCTTTTACTGCCGCAGTTGTCTTGGGCGGCCGCGATCTCGGCTGACCTACGAGGGCGTTACGTTGGCGAGAACTTTCGAGGCGAGCCTTGTTTTGTGTACGTGCTCGAGGGCATGTTTGGAAGCACCGAAATTGCCTCTTCGGTTTCGACCCATCGTTTTACGGCAAAATCAGAGATCGACCCGGGGGTGAATGCTTCAATCCAGATGGGTTCTGGGTTATCGAATATGTATCGTACGGCGATCTTAGAAACAGATAAGTGGGGGCTACCGTCGGCCTTTTTACTGAATAGCAGAAACACCGATGGGTTCTATCCTGAGTGCTCAAATTTGCAACCCGACTTCGACCGGTCCCAGGTAGCTAGCCTGTGTCCACTGGTCTTTTTTTCTAGATAATCTGATCTGGGAAAATCACTCGAACAATCGATGTAACTTTGGCTTGTTCTTGTCTAAAGACAGCGGGATCTCGATGCGACTTGGAAACATCTTGTGGCAGTGTAGTTCGTGTTTAATTGTTAAATCGGGAAACACCGCGAACTTTGCTCGTTGGGCTTGAAGCATTTTTAAAGCTCGCTCTTGGTAGCTGTCAGAATAGGCCAGGATTGTTTTGTTCATCACCTCAGTAAACAGCTTTGTGAATAAACGTGAGTTGCTTAATATAAGGTGGGTGTTGCTTTTATCCAGACTAGATTTGAACTGTTCTAAGTTGGTGAAGGTAAAGGGCTTGGTGCTGCAAACCTGAGGGTCTATATGCAGTAAAATGACTGACGTGAAGTGCAGCTTCTTTTCCCGCTCAGGTGTCTTTGCGAGCATAGCAAATCCGTCGACGACATTTTCATCAAGGGATGCGTCGATTCGTCCCTCTGGGACTTCCTCTAGCACGAAGCGAACCTCATGCTTCTGCTCGAGTTCGTTCAAAATTTTTATCAAACGGCCTGTTGGTACGCCCTTAGAAAGATAGATATAGGGCGGATACTCGAAGTATCCTAAGCGCACAGGAGTGCGTGCCACAGCTTGGGCAACAAGCAGCGTTATGCTAAGAAATAGTAAATTTCGCATTAAGAAGTATTAAAGCTTAGATAAGGTCACAGAACAACCGCGCCTGTAAGAATCACTTCTTTTGATCGACTGCAGTAAAGGTGAAGTTCTTAGCTGTAGTAGCGGTTCTGGTGGCTTTTAATAATCTCGATTTGGATCTTACCGATTTTTGAAACAGTCAGTTTAAATTGAACATACTGATCAGTCGCTGGATCTTTCAAAACGGTAAACAGAAGGGTCCAAGCGCCATCCGTTGAAGATTCAAAGGATGGTTCGAAGGTAAAGTCCTTTGGAAGGTGGTCTATATCTTCTGGCTTGTGGTCGCGCCACTGGTATCCGCGGGCTTCAGCAAACAGCTTTGCAAAGGCTTTCGCTTCAGTCAGGTTTTTAAGTTGGAACTGAGAAAGGCTTTCGATGGCCTTCGTCAGCTCTTCATCGGAATGCAGATACGTTGAGGGCTGGTCGTCTTTTAAAATGAGTGTATAGAAGATCGAGCCTGGGCCGGCGATTCGGGACATGGGGTTGTACATCTCAACACAGAAAATTTTAAGTGAGGCCAAGGCAGAGATCTCTTGGCTAGCTGCCACTTGTGTGACTGCGATGATTCGAGGGCCGGGTTGGTCTGGGCCGTTGTCTTTCATGTTTCCCAGTGGGCCGTTATTCTCGTCGATCCAGTATTTCTGTGCGGCTGATTCAGCCGTTTTTTGGGCGCTCATCCTAGTCCTTTTGGTAGTATTGATGGTCTCTGCAGGAAGAATTCCAGGCGCGATCAAATTCAGACCTAATAAAATTAAAAAAACGATTTTCATACAGTACTATTCTGGAATAGATCTGTCCCAAGGTAAACCCCATATCGATAGGTGAGAGCGTGCCAGAGTTACCAGAAGTAGAAACGGTTCGGCGAGGGTTGGCGGAACTGGTCGCCCCTAACGACTTTATTAAGACAGTGAGGGTTCATCGTCGTGATTTGCGCTTCCCTGTCCCTTTTCGATTTGAACAGTCACTGGCTGGGCAAAAGATTGTAGGTTTTCGGCGTCGTGCCAAGTACTTGCTTTGGGAACTGGATCGGGGGGTGTTTCTGTCTCACTTAGGAATGACTGGAACCTGGCGTCGAAACCCTTCCAACTCTAAGTTACATGATCATTTAGAGCTTCAACTAGGATCAGGCGACAGGTTTGTCTATAACGATCCAAGGCGATTTGGCTTTGTGGACTATTTAGAAAAACCGGATTGGGAAGATTCAAAGTGGTTCAGGCACCTGGGGCCCGAGCCCATCGATAGGTCCCGGTTTACAGGCGACCACCTTTATCAACGGAGTCGGGGAAAGTCGACAAGCTTAAAAGCCTTCCTGATGGATCAAAGAAATGTCGTGGGTGTGGGTAATATCTACGCCAGTGAAGCTTTGTTTCTTGCGGGGCTTCGGCCCACTCGTAAAGCGGGGCGCCTAACGAAGGCGCAGGCGCTATCTTTGGTTGAGGAAGTTCATGCTGTGATTCAAAAAGCGATTGAAGCTGGAGGGACGACCCTTAAGGATTTTCGTCAAGCCGGTGGCGAGACCGGGTACTTCCAGCAACAGCTACATGTTTACGGTCGGGAGGGCGAGGCCTGTGGAGTCTGCGCAGTGGCTATCGAAAATGTAACCATCACGGGGCGCTCCAGCTTTTTCTGTCCCAATTGCCAATCTTAGGGAGTGATACCTCTGACGTAATCTATATAAGGTTGCACTGACCAGGGTCGCCCAAGAAAGGCCTCAAGACTTTCATTGGCCGAACGTAAGCCGCCCGATTCGTATAATTCTGTTTTCATTTTTTGCAACAATTGCGGGTCCAGTACTCCACGAGGACTTTGTTGGAAGACACTAAAAATATCTTTCGAGAAGGCCTCGGACCAGGCATAGCCGTTATAGACAGCGTCGTAGTCCCACATAATATGAATCCAGTTTGAAAATATATTGTCGTGGTCCTGTGGTAAGAAGACCCGTCGGCTTAACTCGTGGGCGTACCCCAAAGGATCGGCAATAATGTTTGGGTTCCCAAGGTGAACATGAAGATCTGCCATCGAGCGATAGTAAGACCGCATGGCCGTGAGCCCTCGGCCGAAGGTGACTGCTTGCTGAGGGGATGTCAAAAAGGTCTCAATCGGGCCTGATGCACTCGAAGACCCAAGTAAGCGGCGTCGAATCGATGGCTCTCGAAGCCAGTTTTCTAGCAGCTGAGACGGGGCTTCGGTGTAATCTCGTGGTAAAGCATCTGATGAGTTTGAGTAGTACTTGGCTTTTGATACTCCACTGTGAACGATGTGGCCAAGTTCATGGAAGATCGTTTTGACCTGATCTTCCGTTAACAGACTGGGGCTATTGTCCGTCGCCCTAGGGAAATCACAGACAAGTAGGGCTGCAGGGACTCGTCGAGTTGGAAGCGTCTGTGCGATCTCAAGGCTGTGGACACCGCAGTTGTTTGGTTTTCCAGGTCGGGGGTAGGGGTCCAGATACATATAGCTCAAGGCTTCGCCAGTTTCTTTGTCAATCAAGGCAAAGACTCGAAGCCCGTCGACCCAAGTGTAGGCCTGGTCGGTGACCTCTTTAAAACGGACATCGAAGAGTTCGTCGAAAATTTCGAAGGTCTCTTTGAGTACATGCTCAAATTCAAATCGATCTTCTGTGGTCTGACTGGTGACCACTGACGGACCTTCGTTTCGCTGCTGTTGTTGGATAAGGCGTTGGTAGTAATTAAGGTCCCAGCTTTCCAGCCGAGCGTCGGGGTCTCTTAAATCTTTTCGTTTCAGCTCGGTCAGCGCGGCTTTTTCGGCATTCCAGGTTTCAAAAATGGCGGGCTCGATGTCTTTGTAAAATTGAAGGACACGCTCAGGTGACCCTGACATGGTCGGCTGAAGCTTATAGTGGGCCCAGCTTTGGTAGCCAAGGACTTCAGCCAGTTTCTGCCGAAGGACCACAGCTCGTTGAAATAAAGGATAGGTTTGTGTGGCGTGAAGCTTCGAGGAAACAAGCTCAATGGATTTGCGAGTGGTCTCGTGCTTTGCGTAGGTCAGCACTTGCCGAGTCAAGCTGCTGAAGTTCACCCACAGCCGATATTTTTGTGTGGCCTCGTTGAACTCCATTTGCCCTAAAATGTTGTCGGGGACGCCTTCAAGCTCGGCCTTAGAGAACATTAAGCCTTTTTGGCGGTTGAATATGATTTCTCTGTACTGAGCTTCAACCTCGCGAAGTTCCTTGGACCAGGCTTCATACTCTTGACGCTGGTTCTCATCGAGTGCGATCCCTCCGCGGCGATATCCACTTAACAGATCCTGTACGATCAGTTGTAGCTCATGGGCTAAAGGGGATGCTTCGAAGGTTTGGATCTTTTTATAAAGATTCTGACTGTTGAAGATGGTGTCGTAAAAGGGGTACAGCCGGTCACTGGCTTCCATTGCGGCATCTCGGTAATCTTGATTGGGGTGAGAGTTCAACAAAGCGCTCCACCGGCTTAGGTAGGAAGCCATGTCGGCCATTATGGACTCGATCGCAACGAGGGTGTTGTGAATCGTCACATCTTGAATGGGTCGGTCGATAATTGTCCGCAGGCGCTGTTTCAAGGCGGACTCAAGGTTTTGCCCTTCTTTGCGGACTTGCTCAGGGGTCTCTAAGATGGGCGGGAAGCTATTCTGTACGGTGCTTGGCTGGACGGCTTCAAAAAGCGACTCAAAATTGCAGGTTGAGGCTTGGGCTTGGTTTGTGGTGAAAAGTGAAGCCACAAGAGCCATCGTTACGTATGTACATATTAGATGTCGGCGAGGCAAAGTTCTCTCCTTAGAAAGGGCCTGATGATCGTCTTCATCGCAGGGACAAAGGGGCGTCGTCAATTTGCTACGAGTTTATTGAAGGATTCTCAAGGTGAAAAAATTATGTAGGAAGAACAGTAAGGATAACTGTTCGGGAGTGATCGGAGTTTCGGTGCTCGAATAGATAGATGCCTTGCCAGGTTCCCAAGGCGAGGGTTCCTTGGCGAATGGGGATGTTTAAACTTGTTTGCGTGAGCGCCGACTTTAGGTGTGATGTTGTATCGTCGGGACCTTCTAAGGTGTGGCGGTGCCAACTTTGGTGTTCTGGTGCTAAAAGATCAAAAAACTGTTCTAGATCTTCTTTAGCGGTGGGATCGGCGTTTTCCTGAATCAGCAAGGATGCTGAAGTGTGGCAGATAAAAAGGTTTAAAAGACCCGCTTGGGGGAGGTTCCTTACGCTGTCCAAGACGGGTCTTGTGATCGGGTAAAGTCCTTTCCCTTGGGTCTGAATTTCTAGGGTCGTTTGCATGACCCTTTATATAGCTTTATTTCGGTGCTCGCGCCAGCGATCCAATTCGCCTTGGATTTGATGAAACAACTGTTCGACCGCCTGGGTGGCATCGTCAGCCGTTGTTTCAGCTAGATATTCGCCATCCAAAGTCGCGACCCGGATCTTCCCTAAAAAGCCTTTGTCCGTTTTGCTTAGGCTGGCCGTTCTGGCAGATCGGCTGGGGGATTGTTCTTCAAGCTTCCACCAAATGTCTTTGGTTAGGCGCTTTAGGTCCTGTGTCGGCTCGAAGCCTTCAAATTGGAAATTGGACTTCGCCATAATGATTCCTCCTCTAAGGATCAAAGATCCTTGCTTAAATAACGTCGTTGTCGTGACTGTGCTCGAACAGGCTTGGGTCATAGAAGATGTCTACGAAGCCGTGACCTTACTTGCGGGGGAGCCCCTGGTATGTCGTTGTCTTGATCGAGCTGTCAGGGGAAAAGAAGTGCTAAAAAAATCCCCCATTCTTGTTTAGTCTACCCGAACTAGGGACAAAAGGCTAATAAGAATAGGCCTTTAAGTAATAAAACTTAAAGTCAAAAATAAGATGTTTAATAAGGAAGCAGTCGTTAGACGGTGGGGTGACAGTGCGGTTTTGCCGCCAAGGATTTGGCAGCAAATCGTCAGAAGTTTGGCGTTTTCTAATGCATGCGGTGATCTTTGACACGCGTCTTTAGTTGGCATTTTTCGCACTCGGCTTCTTCTTGGACGGTGTAGTTTTCTAGGTAACTTTTCACGTGGATCTTCAGTTCCGAGCCACAAAGCGCACAATGATGCTGTTTTTCGACGAAGACAATATGGTCTAGGTTGTTTTCGCTCAGCTCGTTAAACCACTTTTCGATTTTCATTTGGTGTCTCCCCAATAGTGTCTGACTAAGGGAGATTGCAAACGAGGGTCCAACTTTAAACATAAAAAAACCCA
>NYZX01000193.1 GCA_002686065.1 Pseudobdellovibrionaceae bacterium
ACCTAGAGGCTATCCAGACTTAAGCCTAAGAACAAAGCTTGACCTAAAACTGAAAAATTTGGTCGGGTATCGAAATGATTTATGGCTCTAAGCGACATATTCTAGGCGGCAAGGAAAGGTGACAGATGCATCAAACAGAGAAAGTCGAGTTTCAGAATAACGAAGGGGAAACCTTGTCAGGTCGCCTTGAAATGCCCCTGACTCAGCCCTTGGCCTACGCAGTGTTTGCTCACTGCTTTACCTGTTCTAAAGATATTGCTGCTGCCAGTCGAATTGCTCGTGGGCTGACTCGATATGGTGTGGCGGTGCTGCGCTTCGATTTTACCGGCCTAGGAAACAGTGATGGCGATTTTGCGAACACGAACTTTTCATCGAATGTTCAAGACCTGAAAGCGGCGGCGGATTTTTTAACTCAACAGGGACAAGCTCCGTCCATTTTGGTTGGGCACTCGCTGGGAGGGGCCGCTGTTTTGGCTGTTGCCGATCAGGTGCCTTCGGTGAAAGCGGTGGTGACAATAGGCGCACCAAGTGATGCCACACATGTATCCCATTTGTTTGGATCTTCGAAAGATGAGATCGAAGAGAAAGGGTTGGCGAAAGTTTCGTTGGTGGGCCGCGAGTTTACCATCAAGAAGCAGTTTTTGGATGATATCGAAGGAGTTCAGCTAGAAGCTAAAATTAAGAATCTGCGTCGAGCTTTGTTGATATTTCATTCGCCCCAAGACGAAACCGTTTCGATCGACCACGCCAAGAAGATTTATATTGAAGCAAAGCACCCTAAAAGCTTTGTTAGTTTGGATGGGGCCGACCACTTGTTGTCTCGAAAAGAAGACTCCGAATACGTCGCGGATGTACTTTCCAGTTGGGTGAAGCGTTACTTAGATGTCGCCAAGTCTCCGGTTCGAACAGATCTTGAGGGTGGAAAGGTTTTGGTTCAGTCGCGACGTAAAAAGTACACCAATGATATCTACACAGAAACTCATCATTGGGTTGCCGACGAGCCTAAGTCTGTTGGAGGTTATGATTTGGGACCGAACCCCTATGATCACCTATTGGGTGGACTTGGGGCCTGTACGAACATGACCTTGCGGATGTATGCCGAGCGAAAAGGCTTGGCCTTGGATAGCGTTAAGACCTTGCTGACACATACTCGGGTTCATGCCAAAGACTGCGAAGACTGTAAAAGCACTGAAGGCTTTGTGGATGTGATCGAACGGCAGATTCAGATTGAAGGGGATTTGACGGACGAGCAGTATCATCGATTGGTTGAAATTGCGGATCGATGTCCTGTACACCGAACCTTAACCAACGAAATTAAAATAAAAACGGACGCTAAAAAAGTTTAGCGTCCGTCGAGTGTTGGGGTCCCTTTGTGTTGCTGAACCGACCTCGATGGTTATTTTGTGTAGCTGACTTCGATGACCGTACCTTCTGGTGGTGGGTTGTCAAAGATGATGCGTCGGCCTTCAAGTCTCCAGGCTGTGTTTGATTGAGGTGTAAAGTGAACATCAAGTTCACCTTCGGGCACTTGAAGTAGTTCAACATAGTTTAATAGTTCTTTGGCCTGTTCTCCGATCTTCTTAAGACCAGCAGCGTAGTCGTTATCGCAGATACTTGCCGTTGTTCCGCCCGTGCGCTCAACCAGTTCATTGATTAACACGCCTTCGTAAGATCGTGAACTCTGTGAGTTCAGGCATTCGCGGTCGCCGGGTTGGACAATCACAGCGAAAGCTCGAAGTCTTTTAGAGTCGCCCCAAACTTCGGCTAGGGTATCTAAAACCTCGTCCGGCTTAGTCGCGCTATAGCCGCCGGAACTTTTTTCGTCCTCGTCAGAAACAATCAGAACCGCGATATCGGCCTTGTTGCGAAAAAGATCGCGGCTATCGCTGTCAGATTGTTCCATGGCAAGAATGGTCGCTTTCATCGGCTGTTCGTCATCGCTGTTACAGCTAAAGATGCTGCAGTTACTTCGAGGGCGTTGGACGGCCTCTAGGAAAGAGTCCTTATAGTTTGAGTCCTGTTTGTTGATGACCTTCTTGTTGTTGTTCATCTTATAAGGCAGCAAGGTTCCTCGTCGGCCCGCTTGATTGGTCTTAACATCGGTCGTGGTGATGGCCAGCTGCCAATCAACGTCAGATAGGACGTCAGTGAAGTTTTGCATGGCTTGGCCAAGCTTTTTTCGCTCTTCTGACATCGAGCTTGAGTTATCAATAACGACCAGGACATCCAGTGCCGACTCAATGGCACCTTGAACAAAAGTTTCTGTGACGACCTCAGATGATTGTCCACCGGGTTCACTTGGTTTTGGTGCCGGATCCACTTGTGGAACCTCTTCGAACTGGACTTCCGAACAGCCTGCGAAAATGAAAAAAGCTGCTGCACATATATATGTTAAAAATCTTTTCTTACCCATATCCCTCTCCCATGAGGATGAAAAATTTGGCTTTTCAGCCCTCGAAGAAGTAAAAAGCAATCGCTATGCCTAGATTTTTAAGGGGATCAAAGGTCTGGTCGGGACAGGTTAAGGCTCTGATATTCGGTCGAATTTCTAAACCGGTGGGCGTCTTGATTATTTACAGCAAATTGATCACTTGATAACAGTGTCGATGAAGCACACAAATAAAAAAGGATATCGGCGTTAACAAAATACGCGATTTGCTTCTAAAGGTCCTGGAATCAAGGCTTTCCGCGGGTCTTGTTTCCAGACAATCGTGTGGCTGAACGGAAACAGAAGCGCAAAAAGTTTGGCCAAACTGTCGAAACCCTATGTAGGACTTTTCGACAGCGGCCTCTAGGCTTTAGTGCATGATCAGGGCGGCGGCGATGTTGGGCTCGGTCAGGCTGTGACCTTGATCATCGATCACAATCAGTTCCGCCTGGGGAAGTTTGGCTTTTAGGTCAAAGGCGTTTTTGATGGGGCAGACCACATCGTAGCGTCCATGGACAATCTTGGTTGGGATGTTTTGGATTTTGTGACAGTTTTCAAGGATCCAATTGTCCGAATCAAAGAAGGCTTTATTGATAAAGTAATGACACTCGGTTTTTGCAAACGTCAGAGCTTGGATGTCGTCCTCTTGGTACCTGGTGGTGGCCTCGGTGCGAGGAAGTAGGTAAGAGGTGGCGGCTTCCCAAATGCTCCAGCGACGGGCGGCCTGCAGTTGAACTTCTTTGTCGTCGCTCGTCAGCCGTTTGTAGTAGGCCGATACCAAGTCATGGCGTTCGTTGTGTGGGATGAACTCGAAATAGGGCTGCCAGGCATCTGGATAGATGTGATGGGCGCCAAATTGGTAGAACCAATTGATGTCTTCTTTTCGTGTCAAAAAGATGCCGCGCAAATGCAGGGCTTTGACTTCGTTTGGATGGGTGATGGCATAGGTCAGTGCTAGCGTCGATCCCCAGCTGCCTCCGAAAACATGCCAGGGTTGCTGGATTTTAAGATGAGCTTTGATTCGTTGAATGTCGTCGACAAGGTGCCAGGTGGTGTTGTTTTCGATGCTGGCTCGAGGCGTGCTTTTTCCGGCGCCTCGTTGATCAAACAAGACGACCCGGTACTTGTCTGGGTTGAAGTAGCGACGGTAGTCAGGGTTGATACCGCCGCCGGGGCCTCCGTGAAGGAAGATGACGGGGTCACCCGCCGGGTTTCCGGATTGTTCGACGTACAGTTCGTGGCCGTCACCCACGTCCAAGCGAAAGTGATCGTAGGCTTGGATGTCTGGGTACAGAAGGTCTTCAAGTGCTTTCTTCATGGATGAATCCTCAACGTAAAATCCCCGGGCTGACCGGGGATAAATATGGCCCCCTCGAGGGGACACCAGATGCTGTCTGCTTTGTACCGCACTCCGGATCTAACGCAAGCAGTCTCGGATAAGTGACGCGTCACTTATCCGAGACTGCTTGCGTTATCGGGTGGGGTTATTTTTCTAGGATGGCGGTGACGCCCATTCCGCCGCCGGTGCAGATGGAAATTAATCCGCGTCCGCCACCGCGTTCGTTCAGGGCTTTCGCTAGCCCTGCGACGATGCGTCCACCAGTTGCTGCAAAGGGATGACCTAGGGCGACCGAACCACCGTTGACGTTCAGTTTCTCGCGGTCAATCGAGCCAAGGGCTTTGTCGCGACCAAGCCGTGTTTTGCAAAACTCGTCAGACTCCCAGGCCTTCAATGTGCAAAGCACTTGGGCTGCAAATGCTTCATGAATTTCGTAAAGGTCAAAGTCTTGTAGGCTGATACCGGCTTGATCTAAAAGCTTCGGGACAGCCCAAGCTGGAGCCATCAACAGTCCGTCACCGCCGACAAAATCAACGGCAGCCGTCTGCATGAAGGTCATATAGGCAAGGACAGGAAGGTTGTTGGCTTTTGCGTACTCTTCGGAAGCCATAAGAACTGCTGAGGCACCATCTGTTAGCGCTGTACTGTTCGCCGCCGTCAGAGTCCCTTTTTCAGAGCGTTCAAAGGCGGGTTTCAGTTTAGCCATTTTTTCCAAGGTGGTGTCAGGGCGTAGGTTGTTGTCTTTTTCAAGGCCACCAAAAGGAACGACCATATCATCGTAAAAACCCCGCTCGTAGGCTTTCGCCGCACGCTGGTGGCTGGTGTAAGCCAGCTCGTCTTGGTCTTCACGAGAGATGTTCCATTCTTGGGCCATCAATTCGCAATGCTGACCCATGCTTTTTCCTGTGCGGGGTTCTTCCACACCCGGAGCCTGAGGTTTCAATTCGCTAAAGCTGAAACCAGAAAGAGCGGTCGACAGCGTTTGTCCAAAACTACGCGAGCGGCTTAGTTTCAAAAGACGTTGGGCAAACTTTTTAGGAAAAGTAATTGGCAGATCACTGTTTGAATCCACGCCACCAGCGATACCCACGTCAATTTGTCCCAGGGCAATTTTGTTCGCAATAACAATGGCCGCTTCCAGTCCTGTTCCGCACGCCTGAACCACATCAAAGGCTGGTGTGGCCGGTGAAAGGCCGCTTCCTAGTGAACATTCGCGCGCGAAGTTCCACTCTTGAGGTGGCTTGATCAATGTACCTAAAGCGACATCGCCAAGTTCTTTGCCTTGAAGGTTGTACTTATCAACCAGGCCTTTTAGTGCGGCAGTCATTAAGTCTTGGTTACTAACACCCATGTAGTTGGTAAACGATCGAGCGAATGGGATACGTGATCCACCGATGATCGCTACTTTGCGAGGTTCGGCCATAAGGTCCTCCTGGAAAATCGAAGACAAGCTTCTTAAGTCAGTGAAAATACGAAACAATTGATTACAGCATAGCCTTTGACATCACTCAACTATTGGGAACATCCTAGTAAAAGATCATGAAAAAAACGTCACTTCACTTTCAGTCCGCCGAGCAGTTCCTAGAGCTTTCCAATCACTTTCGGTTGGGTCATTTAATGACCGAACAGGGGCACGACTTCACAAAAGGCCTTGATGTTCTGTGTAAAAATGAGCCAGGCCAGGCGTTTCATCGAATTCGGCAGGTGGATATCGAAGCGATCGGCAAATATTTGACCGAGCTTCGTTCGTGCCAAGAGGGATTGAACAACTTGGTTAGTCGTTCTGAAGGAAATGTCTATCTTGGTGGATGTGGGGCGACCGGTCGCTTATCTATGTTGGCCGAGTTTCTTTCAAAAGCTGTGGTAGAAACACCACAGGAGATTCGTGGTTTTACCGCCGGTGGTGACGTTGCTTTGGTCCACGCTTTGGAAGGCTTTGAGGATCAAATGGACTTTGGGGCTCGCCAGTTGACCGAGTTAGGTTATCAACCTAGGGACACTTTTTTTGGAATCACTGAAGGTGGCGAAACACCCTTTGTCATCGGGGCGACCCATGAAGCGGCCGAGCATCAGCAGGGACCGGTGGCCTTTCTTTACTGTAATCCGACACAGGTATTGACCGAGACCATCGAGAGGTCGAAACAAATTATCGATCACCCTCATGTGCGTTCGACATGTCTTGCGACGAGCCCCATGGCCTTAGCTGGCTCTACGAGAATGCAAGCCACAAGTATTCAGTTGTTGTCCTGCCTAGAGTCGTTGTTTGGAGTGACGGCGGACCAAATTAAAAAGCTGGTCGAAGTTTATCAATCTCTTGATGAAGCATCGTTTGGCGAGCTTGTCGCTGCCGAGGCCGATGTCTACCAGTCCGGTGGCCACGTTCATTACTGTGTTGCCCCCGAGTTTGCTTTAAGTGTGTTTACTGATACGACCGAGCGTGCACCGACCTTTTCGTTAAGCTCCTTTGAACCAAAATCTGAAACAAGTCGTTCTTCGTTGTGCTATATCAGTGTTATGGGAACAAAAGACCCCTTACAGGCCTGGCAGTCGATTTTGGGGCGTGCCCCACGTCCGCTTGATTGGGAAGGGATTGACCCGCGGGCGGGCTCGACTTACCTCACTGGGTTCGACTTTAGTGAGCATGCGATCTCGTGGCGGCAAGCAAAAACCAAGGGGGAAAATCATTTGTTTGAAATTTCCCGTGAAAACGGCGTGATTGAATTGAAGTTCCAAAATCGGATTTGGAAGTTGCCAAAAACCGAGAACCCCTTGTTGGATCAGGTCTTGCTGAAGCTGGTACTAAACAATCATTCGACGTCCTTGATGGGGCGCATGGGGCGGTTCAAAAGCCATTTTATGACCTTTGTGAAGCCATCGAACGGAAAATTAATCGACCGTGTTGTTCGGTACACGCGGCAGTTGCTTGAAGAGCAGGGGCAGCGGGTTGAGTACGACCAAGTCGTCCATCGGCTTTTTGAAGTCAAAGACCAGTTGAAGTTAGATGAGCCGATTGTACTTCGTCTTTATGAAAGTTTTCGCTCCGAGGCTTAACTGTCGGCGGAGGCTGGTTTTCCGTGAAAGGCAATACTTGCACCGGAAAACTTTTCTTCGCCAGTGATTTCGCGAAGGGCGAAGCTGGGGGAGCGAGCCTTAAGCAATTGATCTTTCGTTGAGTATTCACGTTCGGCGACGGCAAGTCCGTTTAAGGTTCCTTGGTAGATATCTAGTAAGAAGTCTTCCCCTTGGTCGGTGACCAGGAACCGTTGCTTTTCAATTTTTGCCCCAGATAGGGACGAAAAGAACTCGTATTCATCTAAGCTTAGGTAAATCGAAGTGGTCGGGTCCGAACCCCGGCTTTCCAATCCATACTTTTTGCACAGTTTGAAAATCGTTGTAACACCATCAGCCTCGACGGCCTTCCGAAGCCGCATGCGGCTATCAAAGTAATAGGTGTCCCAAATTTTATATATCAAGGTTTTATCAAGTTGTGCGATTTGTTTAGGGTCAACGAGCCAGCGACGCTCT
>NYZX01000194.1 GCA_002686065.1 Pseudobdellovibrionaceae bacterium
CTTCGATCAAGGTCCGACGCTCTTCAGGTTTTGAAGTCACAATACGACCAATCGCACCCTGCTCAACGATACTGAAACCCTTGGATCCCGCCCCGGTATCCATAAAGATTTCTTGAATATCTTTAAGTCGAGCCGGCTCCCGGTTAACGAAATACTCGGACTCGCCAGAACGGTGAAGTTTACGAGTAATCATTACTTCTGAATGCTTCATGTATTTTGCTGGAAAAGGTCCACCGTCGTTTTCCAAAGTCAATGACACCTCGGCCATCCCCATGGGTGCATAGTTTTCAGCACCCGCAAAGATCACGTCAGACATATTCGAACCACGCAGATGCTTGGCTGACATCTCACCCATAACCCACACAAGGGCATCAACGATGTTCGACTTACCACAACCATTGGGACCAACAATCCCAGTGATTCCGGCGTCGAACTGGATGACAGTTCGATCCTTGAACGATTTAAATCCTACCAGCTCAAGCTTCTTAATTCTCAATGTGCGACCCCCCGCTGAATTATCGCTGCACGCGCTGCTGCTAATCTTGCAATGGGAACTCGGTACGGAGAACAGCTCACATAGTCCAATCCAGCCTTCTGGAAGAACTCAATGCTTGCCGGGTCTCCACCGTGCTCACCACAAATACCTAATTTTAAACCGGCCTTTGCCATACGACCGCGCTTCACGCCCATCTCGACCAACTGACCAACGCCACCAACGTCGATGCTTGCAAATGGATCGGCGTTAAATAGACCTTCACTGACATAGGTGCTTAAAAATTTACCGGCATCATCCCGGGAAATTCCTAAAGTCGTCTGGGTCAGGTCATTTGTACCAAAACTGAAGAAGTCCGCGTGTTCAGCAATCTGATCTGCTGTCAGTGCGGCCCGAGGAAGTTCAATCATGGTACCAACCAAGAAATCAAAATTCTTTTTGCGCTCAAGCTGAACGTCTTTAACAACGTCCTCAACCAAGCGACGAAGCTTCAAAAGTTCGTCAGCAACACCAACCAAAGGAATCATGATTTCAGGAACAAGGGCCTGACCTTGATCCATCACATCACAGGCCGCCATGGCAATGGCACGCGCCTGCATTTCATAGATTTCAGGATAGGTAATGGCCAAGCGGCAGCCGCGATGACCAAGCATCGGGTTGAACTCGCTTAAGCTTCGAACTCGGGTGCGTAATTTGTCTTTATTAACGTCCAAACGTGTCGCCAGCTCCTCAAGCTCTTCTTCTGTATGAGGCAGAAACTCGTGCAAAGGTGGATCCAGCAAACGAATGGTCACTGGCAAACCGTTCATTGCTTCAAAAAGCCCCTTAAAGTCGTCTCGTTGCATCGGAAGAAGCTTCGTCAAAGCACGACGGCGTTCTTCTAGCTGTTCCGCCATAATCATTTCACGAATGCTATCAATACGGTCAGCCCCAAAGAACATATGTTCGGTTCGACAAAGTCCAATGCCCTCAGCACCAAAATCACGGGCTGTTTTGGCATCAGCTGGTGTATCCGCGTTGGTTCGAACACCCATCGTCCGCGTCTCGTCGGCCATTTTCATGATGCGCTCGAAGTTTGAATCCAACGTGGGTTCGATCGTACGAACTTCACCTTGGAAGACCTCGCCCGTTGAACCATCTAAGGTCAGCATATCCCCTTCACGGAACACATAGCTACCAACACGAAGTTCTTTTTTCTTATAATCAACATCCAAGTCACCAGCACCAGCAACACAGCACTTCCCCATACCACGAGCAACAACAGCGGCATGCGAGGTCATTCCACCGCGACTGGTTAGAATCCCTGCGGCGGCATCCATACCTTCGATATCTTCCGGAGACGTCTCGATACGGACTAAAATACCTTTTTTACCTTGGGCACGAAGATTAACAGCATCTTCAGACGTAAAACAAATTTCACCGACGGCACCACCAGGACTTGCTGGTAGACCTTTTGTGATTAAAGTCTTTTCAGCGTCTGGATCAAGACGAGGGTGAAGAAGTTGATCCAAGGCTTTAGGATCCAAACGAAGCAAAGCCTCATCCTTTTCGATCAAGCCTTCGTCCAACATATCACAGGCAATTTTTAAAGAGGCCGCAGCCGTTCGCTTACCTGTGCGCGTTTGCAACATCCACAAGCTCCCCTTTTCAATGGTGAACTCGATGTCTTGCATATCACGGTAGTGATTTTCCAAATTCTTATAAACTTCGACCAACTGCTGGTAGCTTTCCGGCATTAGTTCTTCTAAAGACTTCATTCCTTTTTTCGAGGCTTCAGCCTGAGTGATCGGTTGCGGAGTCCGAATTCCAGCCACAACGTCTTCACCTTGGGCGTTCACAAGGAACTCACCGAAGAAAACCTTTTCACCCGTTGAAGGATCGCGCGTAAAAGCCACACCCGTTGCCGAATCTTCACCCATATTACCGAAAACCATGGACTGAACGTTCACCGCGGTTCCCCAGCTAGCGGGAATGGAGTTCAGCTCGCGGTAGGTAATGGCACGATGGGTATTCCAACTAAGAAAAACCGCACGAATCGCTCCCCAAAGCTGGTCCATAGGATCCATCGGGAAAACCTTACCTGTGGTTTCCAAAATTTGCTTCTTAAACTTTTCAACAAGCCCTTTTAGATCATCAACCGTCAACTCGGTGTCTTCTTTGTAACCCTTCGAGTCTTTTAAATCTTCAAGGCTGACTTCTAACAACGAGATATTCATCCCCATCACAACGTTAGAATACATTTGTAAGAAGCGACGGTACGAGTCCCAGGCAAAACGTTCGTTGCCGGATTGTTTCGCCAAGCCAGTCAATGTTTTGTCATTCAAACCCAGGTTTAAGATCGTATCCATCATCCCCGGCATACTGACACGCGCACCAGATCGCACGCTGACTAAAAGTGGGTTTTCTTCGTCACCAAATTTTTTACCTAACTTGGTTTCAACTTTTTCTAAAGCAACAAGGACTTCCGCGCGAAGCTCGGCAGGCAGCTCTTGATTGTTAGCATAAAAAGCTTCACAAATTTCTGTTGAAATCGTGAATCCTGGAGGAACCGGTAGCCCCAGAGATGTCATCTCGGCTAGGTTCGCCCCCTTACCGCCCAGGACATTTTTCATCCCGGCGTTCCCCTCGGCCTCGCCGGCAGCAAAGAAATAAACCAGCTTCTCTGGGAGAGTTAGTTTTTGACTTTGATTTAGACCGGACATTTCGACTCCTGAACTCATCATTCCTCCATCTGCCAGCTAGGCAGAAAACGATGAAAGCTTATCTTTCAAATAGGTTTTAAGTTGGTCACGGCTTACGCGGTCCTGCTGCATGGTATCTCTGTGGCGTACTGTCACAGAATCATCATCTAAAGAATCGAAATCGATCGTGACACACAAAGGTGTTCCGATCTCATCTTGGCGACGGTAGCGCTTACCGATACTTCCAGCTTCGTCATATTCGCAGGCCATATCATCGCTGATGTCGGCATAAATCGCCTGAGACATTTCCTGCAAAGGCGCCTTTTTAGAAAGAGGCAACAAGGCCACCTTGATCGGAGCCACGCTTGGATGAAATCCCAGCACCACACGGGTGTCAGATTTCCCATCTTTTTCAGTGACCTCTTCACGGTAAGCATCACAAAGAACAGCCAAGCAAAGGCGATCACATCCAACAGCGGTTTCAATAACATAGGGGATAAACTTCGATTTATCGGTTTCATCAAAGTATTCTAATTTTTTCCCGCTAAACTTTTGGTGCTGAGACAAATCAAAGTCACTTCGATTATGAATCCCCTCTAGCTCTTGCCAGCCGATAGGAAATTGATACTGCACATCGAAAGCGGCCTTCGCGTAGTGAGCCAATTCATCAGGACCATGTGGATGAAAGCGAAGCTTGGATTCGTTCAAGCCGAGCGACTTATAAAAAGCCCAACGCGTTTCTTTCCAAGATTCAAACCAGTCTTCATCCGTGCCTGGCTTAACAAAATACTGCATTTCCATTTGTTCGAATTCACGTGTTCTGAAAATGAAGTTCCCTGGAGTGATTTCGTTACGGAATGACTTCCCGATCTGCGCAATCCCAAAGGGAATCTTTTTTCGCATCGAAGTCTGCACGTTTTCGAAATTAACAAAAATCCCCTGAGCTGTTTCTGGGCGCAAGTAAACCTTCGACCCATCGTCTTTCAACGGCCCCATATGCGTTTCAAACATCAAGTTAAATTCGCGGGACTCCGTGATGTCACTGGATCCACATTGTGGACAAGCCGGCTTGCCATCTTTGGTGTCCGCATGATCTTCACGGAAGCGGTTTTTACAGTTCTTACAATCAACCAAGGGATCACTAAACCCGTCGACATGTCCTGACGCGACCCAAACCTGTGGGTGCATAAGAATGGCGGCATCAATACCAACGATATCTTGGCGATTGGTCATCGCCTTCCACCAAGCTTGCTTCACATTGAATTTAAGTTGTGATCCTAAAGGCCCATAATCCCAGCAGGAACTAAGTCCGCCGTAGATCTCGCTACTTTGAAAAACAAATCCTCGTCGCTTGCTGAGCGACACCAATGTCTGCATATCTTTAAGGGGTAGGGTTTCCATAGTTCGGGCTAGACCTTAGGCTAAATTGGTTTATCAAATAGAGCTATCACTGGGGTCTATAGGGGTCAATGAAAGGCCCTGTAATGCTGTATTTATGGGCATTTAAGGCGTTTTCCGATGCCCTGAAAAAACCACCTGAATTGTTGAAAATTTGGCGACAACAGCCCCCGCTTTTTGCCCAATTTGCCAAGCTGCAGCATCCGACCAAGCCCCTTGTTTATTTTTTGGATAGAGCCTGAAGGAAATCCACTGAACCCTGACTTGCCGCTTCAAAGATCAAATCCATGCTAAGTTACGTCAGATTCTGTCCTCAGCTTACGAAAGGTTCGAACCGTGCGAATGGCCTGCTTATTTTTTAGCTTTTTGACCCTGGCAATCGCCCAGGCAGACGATCGACCTTGGCCAACCGAGCCCACCCCACTTCCTGCTGGCTGGGAAGAGGAAGCCGATTGTGAGGCTCTTTATAAAGTCATTCACGATGATACCGCACTGAGTAATTTGGATTATATGATGACCTATGAAGGCAGTCATTGTGGGCACTACTGGGAAACGGATAGCTACGAAGACTTTGTCGCCCAGGTGTTGAAGCTGAAGGGTGTGACTCGCTAGGCAAGCCACTTGAACAGTGGCTGCCAAGGATGTTTGTGATCAGTCAAAAAAGCTGTCCGGCAAATCCTGTGCTTCCATGGCACATCGAGAGTAAAACTCATCTTGCCCAAGCCCCGTCGGAATAGACGCCTCGGTCACCGTACAAATATGACCTCCGCCAAAGGCCAAAGTGGCCTTATGGATGCCGGTATAAATCCCCTTCAGCTTTCTAGCGACCTCTTTTTTCAAGCCCAGATAGTCAACCCCACTGCTCAGTAGGCTGCCACGGCAGTTGTCATCGACTAAAACAGCGCACATGACTTGAGTCGACTTCATCGGCCTCATCGAACTGACCCGCTCCATCAACCGTTCGCGACCATTCCCTAAAGGAGCTTCCGCCTCACAGGAACCACTTGCATCACCGGCGAAGCCCTTACGGATCTCCATAACGACCATACCAGGCTCATGGGCAGAGGCTTCGGTCAGGCCCGTCATCGGGCTGAATATAAGGCTTAGCAGTAAAAAGGAATTAAGATGCTTCATGGGGCTCCCATCGTTGAATCAAAGATTATCACCTAGGAACTATGCAAGGCGTGCCAACCGAATTTGGGGCGAAAAACTGACCAGAAACTGAACAGACTCCCTTCCGAAAAAGAAAAAATGATGTATTTTCAATTACTTATATAGATTCGCACTTCACCTGGTCAGTGACAATCAACGCAGTTCATTGACGATAAATCGCCGGTCTCATCTAGTTCGAGTGCTTTTTAATCGCCTGGTAGGCGGCCTCGATAAAGGGTTTTGATTCAGCATCCATGGTGGCCTTGGCCTTTTTAAAGGCGCGCTCGACGCTTTCCCAGTTAGAACCCGCTGGTAAACCTAAGGCCTCATAGGCCTCCCAAGAATGGCCGTTATAGTTAAAATGGACTGATAAGTCCTTCACATCAAAGTCTGACCCGGTCACTGCATCCGCCTCTGGCAACTGTTTATCCGCACTCATTCGCAGTTTCATGGGCTGTTTTTGCTTAAAGCCCCGAAGAAAGTAAATCAGCAGTAGCCCTATGACGACGCCATAAACAATCATGTAATCGGTGGGACTTAGATTTACAGACTCCATGCCATATATTATCTAAGTAAGCCTACATTTAAGCAACCCGAGGACTCAATGAATCCCTTTGACCAACAAGCTCCCGTTCCTGGAATTAAAAAGATCATCGCCGTCGGTAGCGGCAAAGGCGGTGTCGGAAAAAGCACCATCACCACCAACCTAGCTATTGCGCTTAAAAATTTAGGCCATAAGGTCGGGCTTTTAGATGCGGACATCTACGGACCTAGCATTCCCAGAATGTTTGGAGCCATCAACCAGAACCCACCCGTCAACGACGCCGGAAAAATCGTCCCAGTCGAAGCCGGTCCGCGCGGCCCGGACCTGGACTGTCTGGGCGTAGGCCAGGGAC
>NYZX01000195.1 GCA_002686065.1 Pseudobdellovibrionaceae bacterium
AAAACCAGCGCGATCGCTAAGAACATAGAAAACTCGTCTTTAAAAGCGATGATCCATGTAAAAGCAAATAGGGCAAAGCCATAGGAGACTTCGTTCATCCTGTTCTGAAAACGCTTCGCCAAATACTTTCCAACCAGAAAGACATGTACGTGCCCAGGAGGCACATAGATTGGAAGATTCAATTCACGATACTCGTAGACGCCCCACACAAAGGACAGAAACATTTCCCCAAGAACAGCTAGGATCACACAAAGTACAGATTCGATGCGTTCTTGAGAATCAGCAAACCAAACTAAGGCAATAAAATTAGCGCAGACCCAGACATTTACAAAGATCTGACCGAAGACAGGAATATGCTGGTCAATGACCAAGCCGATAAAGATCGTCGAAATAAGATAGGCCGACCGAAGGCCTTCGTTTTGAAACAAAGGCCTTAAAGACAAATCAATCAATGAAAGGCTAGTTTTGGTTCTTTTCACTTAAAGCTTTTTCAGCTTGTACACCCAAGCGCAGACTCAGCTCCAACAACTGATCTTGGCTCACCGTCGATGGTGTCTGCGACATCACGTCATAGGCTTTTGTGGTCTTCGGAAAAGCAATCACTTCACGGATCGCATCTGTTTCACAAAGAATCATAACAAGTCGATCCATTCCCCAAGCGATACCACCATGTGGAGGCGTTCCGTATTTCAGGGCTTCAACGAAAAATCCAAACTTCTTAACAACCTCTTCCGGAGTTAAGCCTAAGGCACGAAACATGGCATCTTGCACATCACTTTGGTGGATACGAATACTTCCACCAGCAATTTCATAGCCGTTACAAACAAGGTCATAGGCCTTTGCGGTCATACTTCCAAACTTGTCTTGATCACCACTGACCAAGATGTCCATGCCTTCCTCGCTGGGCGAGGTAAACGGATGGTGCCTTGCAACCCAACGCTTTTGTTCAGCATCGTATTCGAGCGCTGGAAAATCTGTGATCCACACAAAGCGGTCCTGCGATTTATCGATCAGATCCAGCTCTTGACCCAGCTCCAGCCGAACCGACGACAAAGCCGAACAAGCCACTTCGAAATCATCAGCTACGATAAACACGGCTCCGTTAGGTTCGCCACCAGCTGCTTTGAATATTTCTTTCAGTTTTGACTCTTCAAAAAACTTAGCAATCGGAGTGGTCAAGTTTTCTGAGGCATCGGCTTTGATCCAAACCAATCCTTTCGCACCCGAGCGTTTTGCTAAGTCGGTCAATTTATCCATACGGGCCCGTGAGAAATCACCCGCCTTCGGCACAGCCAGGCCGCGAACCACACCGCCACGACCCAGGACATCTTGAAACACCTTAAATTCGGTGTCCTTCACCACATTCATTAAGTCTTTCAGTTTCAAAGGGTTTCGAAGGTCTGGACGATCGATTCCGTATTCGTCCATGGCCTGCTGCCAGGTCATCCGAGGGATGTCTGGAAGATCGATCCCCTTGATTTGCTTCCAAACTTTTTTCGCCAAGCCCTCGTTCATCGCAATCACATCTTCTTGGTCGACGAAGCTCATCTCGATATCAATTTGACTAAATTCTGGCTGCCGGTCCGCACGCAAATCTTCATCACGGAAACAACGCGCGATTTGGTAATACCGATCGAATCCAGCGACCATCAACAGCTGCTTCAGCGTTTGTGGGCTTTGCGGAAGCGCATAAAATTCACCTAAGTGGACGCGTGAAGGCACCAAATAGTCACGTGCCCCTTCCGGTGTCGACTTATACAAAATCGGAGTCTCGACTTCCAAAAAAGCATTTTCATTCAGATACTGTCGGGCCAACTGAGCGACCTCATGGCGGGTCTTCAAAAATCCCTGTAGACGCTCTTGCCGAAGATCCAAATAGCGATACTTCAACCGAGTGGTCTCTGTGACGTTTTTATCTTTTGACGAAAACGGAGGCGTTTCAGCTTTTGACAACACCCCAGCAACATTGGCCTGTATTTCAATTTCGCCGGTCTTTAGTTTTTTGTTCACCATGGCGTCTGGCCGCGCAACGACCTCACCTTGAATGGCCAAAACCCATTCGTTACGAATTTCTTTGATCGACGGATTTTCACTGGGATTGATCACGACTTGCACCAAGCCCTCGCGGTCACGAAGGTCGACAAAAATCAGTCCACCGTGATCGCGGCGATTATCGACCCACCCCATTAAGACCACAGTCTGGCCCACATGGCTGGCATTCAAATCTCCACAATAGTGCGTGCGTTTAGTTTTCTTTACGAAATCCACAGTTTGTCCTTTCAACGACAGGGTAGTTAGCCTCACCCGAACCGGTCTAATTTCGCATCAATCCCCCTTGTATTCAAGCTAAGAGACCGCCCAACCCGCTGTAGGGCTTAGAAGCACCGACCCCTGGATAGACAAGGTTGATGACCTGAACTAAATTAAATCATTGCCAATTTCGGGCCTAGACTAGACCCATTAGAAAAGAGGAACGCAATGCCGAAAGTGAATGTCGCATCAAGTACCAGCATGAACGCTCAAGACAGCTACAACAAAGTAAAATCGTTACTAGAAAACGACGCCGATCTAAAAAAATTGGACCCGGCCTACAGCTGCCAATTCAATGATTCAAGCCTTTCTGGAACCGCCTCTGGTAATCTTTTCAAGGCCCAACTGAAGGTCAAAGACGCCGCAGGCGGTAGCGAAGTCAGCATCGAGGTCGATCTGCCAATGAAGCTTGCCCTTGTAAAAGGAATGGTCCAAAAGACACTACAGAAGAAGCTAGATAACACTTTGGGATAACTCCCCATCCAGAGGACCAATGAGCTCGAAATCCAAACAAGACACATCGATAGACGAAGTCGAAGAAACCGACCAAGATAGCGATATTGTCGATGTCGATTTCGAAGAATTAGACGTCCTCGAGCCTGAGATCATCGAGGCAGAACCCAGCCCGGAACCTGCCTCGAAATCTAAAGCCACTAAGAACCAGGCAAAGGCTGAAGACAAAGCTCTGTCCCCGGCCGACCCCGTCGCCAAGTACTTAGCTGAAATCCGTAAATACGAACTACTGACCCCGGAGCAAGAAAAGGCTCTGGCTATTCAGTACTATGAATACGGCGATAAAGAGGCTGCCGAGCGCCTTGTGACTTCGAACCTGCGATTTGTCGTCAAAATCGCAGCTGAATATGCCAAATTCGGATCTCGAATGATCGACCTGATTCAAGAAGGCAATGTCGGCCTGATGCATGCAGTGAAGGAATTCAACCCCTATAAAGGCGTCAAGCTGATCACCTATGCCGTTTGGTGGATCCGTGGCTATATTCAGGATTACCTGATGAAGCAGTACTCCATGGTTAAAATCGGAACGACGGCTCAGCAGCGAAAACTGTTCTATCAGCTTCAACGACAAAAAGAAGAACTCGATCGGCTTGGCCCATCGACGGTCATTAAGCAATTGTCAGGTAAATTTGACATCGATGAAGACCAAGTCACCCAGGTCGCTCAGCGCGTGATCGGACGCGATGTCTCATTAAACCAACCTTTGGATGACTCCGATCGCACAACTCTTCAAGACCTACAAACAAGCCCCACAGAAGAGCTGGCCGACGACCAGTTGGTCAACTTAGAGCTGATCGAGCTACTGAACCGAAACATCGAAGCGATCAAGCCTCAGCTGAACGAACGCGAAGTTGAGATTCTTGAAAAGCGCCTTCTCAACCCCGAGCCGGCCACTCTTCAGGAGATCGCCGACGTCCATGGCGTCAGTCGAGAAGCCGTTCGACAAATGGAAAACCGCGTCCTTAAAAAAATTAAAGCGGCACTGTTTGAAGACCTAGACGACGAGTTAAAACCCGACTAGGCTACCCTAAGGATCTAGTTCTTGGGGGGATCGAATGAAATATCTTTTAGCCACAGCCATCTTGTTTTTATCAGCAACCAGCTTCGCTGCAAAATCGATTTATAAAGTCGACATCGAAATCGAATCCAACCAAACCCCGAAGACCACCATGTCCGTCATGGTCGAAGAAGATTCCGAAGGCACAGTCACGACCCAATCCGAAGACACAACAACCTCGTTTAAAGTTCGCCCAACAAAAACCTCTGTCGAAGGCAAAGACGCCATTGCACTGGCTATGAATTTTAATCACTTTTCCGATGAGTCTCAAAGCCGTGTTGAACACAGCCCACATGTCATCGTGCCGGAAGGTCAAGCCGCCAGCATCGAAGTTGGCGATCAATGGACCGGATTAGAATATAAAATGAAAATCAAAGCGACGAAGGTTCAGTAGACCTTCGAGCCGCAATAGTCTGGACTAGATTGTTTCGGCGACTTCTTCCATGTGGACGCTCAGCTTTCCGCGAAGACGTGAAATAGCCTGAGCATGAAGCTGTGAGACGCGTGATTCGGTGACCCGTAGGATCTGGCCGATCTCCTTTAGATTCAGATCTTCATAGTAATATAAAGATAGAACAAGGCGTTGTCGTTCAGGCAAATCTTCAATAGCTTGAGTCACAATTTGTTTTACGGCCTTGGCCGAAAGCTGGTTCAAAGGGTTATTTAGCTTCGCCCCTTCAAGAAGATTCATGATCGAGCGCTTGTCGGTATTATTGTAAGTCGTCTGATCATCGATCGACAGCACACTCACCGGCTTGACCTGATTCACAAGGTCGTAGAACTCTTCCAAAGACATATTCAGTTTTTCGGCAACTTCTTCATCGGTCGCCGAGCGCCCTAAGTCAGCTTCAAGCTGAACCACTGTGCGATCTAACATCTTCGATTTGTCACGGACAGAACGCGGTACCCAATCCTGCGCTCGAAGTTCATCTAGTATAGATCCTCGAATACGGAATTCCGCATAGGTCTTAAATTTATTGTCGCGGCTAGGATCATACTTTTCGATCGCATCCATCAAACCGATCACACCACTCGAGATCAAATCATCAAGCTCGATATTCGAAGGCAAACGGATCGCGATCTTCTGAGCGATAAACTTGATCAGCGGGGCATACTCCATGATCAAGCGATCTTTCTGCTCGGCAGTCAGCTTATTTGGCTCTTCTTTGTACTTCTTCAACAACGCATTGGTTGACTTAGACATGTATTCTCCCGCCCTACCTTTTTATATTATCAAAATGAGATCTGGCTCAAAAGTCCTGATCTCACAACGCGACTCCAACTAGCTGGTTCCAAAAGAACCTCATCCCTCCCCGAGCCTCTGAGGCCGGTGGGTAACTAGTCAGATTCTTTGCTAGTTTTTGAATTTCAGTACCAGCCACAGACCCCGGAAAGGCCTCTAAAACTAACTGTTGCGTTTTTGTAGCCTGTCTCATACTGAGATCCATCGAGACACTTCCTAAGTATTCTAGACGAACTGTCAGGTACTCAGCAGCCACGTCAGACAGTCGATTAAACAGCCGGTGACCCTCACGCTCGTCCTTAACTTGATTACACAATACCGAGAACCGGGTCTCACGATAGCGCTCAGATAGCACCTTTATCAGCGCGTAAGAGTCCGTGATACTAGCCGGGTCTGGCGTCACAATCACCACGGTCTGATCAGCAGCCGCATTAAGATACAAGACGTTGTCTGCAATACCGGGTGCCGTATCGACCAACAAATAATCATACTGCTTTTCAAGTTCAGCGATTTGCTGAAGAAGGCTATATTTTTCAACGACCCCGAGCCCTTGAAGTTCATAGACTCCTGAGCCACCTGGAATGAGATCAATATTATCCGTCACCGACATGACGACGTCCTCAAGCATCAGCCGCCCCGAAACCACATCCCATAGGTTGGATTCAGCACGAAGCCCAAACATCAAATCGACGTTGGCCATTCCGAAATCGCCATCCAAAATCAGAACTTTCGCTCCTTTTGAAGCCAGCTCCAAAGCCATATTACAAAGGATTGAGGTCTTCCCCACGCCCCCTTTTCCTGAAGTCACGCTGATAGTCTTCGTTGTTCGAATCGCAGCTGGTCTGATCATCCTAGTTTCTCCTTACGCACTTGAGTCAGTCTAAAAAGTAAATCAATCACCCGCTCTTTGCTGGCAGGTTCAAAGTCTTCGGGGATACGAGAGCCAACTCCAAACGAATGAAGAGGGACTCCGAATTCAGATTGAAAGTTGTATATCAGACCGTGCTGAACACTTTCATCGAGGTTCGTGATAATGACGTCGTGAAAACCTAAGCTTTGATAACGTCTGGCCGCTTCAAAGGCCTGGTCATCTCGCGACAAGACCGACTGGGTATAGTGAATACGTCGCCCGTATTCCACCGGTGGCAGTAGCTGCTTCAAGGTATCAAGCTCTGACGTCGTCTTTAACGCCAACCCCGGAGCATCAATCAAAATAACATCAACACCAGCCAACTTTTGATCCAAAGTCGCCCAGTGGTCTCGACGCCGGACAACAGCAAAGGGCACATTCAAAATCTGTGCAAACGTTTTTAGCTGCTCTTTTGCGCCCGCCTTTTTAGTATCCAAGCTGACGATGGCAACACGCTTTTTTTCCTTCAAAACTAGGTGACTCGCCATTTTAATTAAACTGGTGGTTTTACCCTGAGACTCAGGACCGACGAACACATGATACTTCCCTTGGTAAGGGTCGTTAACGACCTGAATCCGCTCCATAAGATACTTAGCCACCCAAGCTTTAACCAGAGATGGCTTTTTCCATTGCTCTTTGGGAAGGTTTTCCTGAACCGCATTCATGATATTCAATGTGTTTTGCCGATTGATTCCTGTATTTCGAAGATCCTCGTAGACGGCACTTAAATCGTAAGGAATACCCTCGTTGGCTCCTGGGTGTAGTGCCACAAAGCTTTGCGGCATCTTTTTAAACTCACTAATCAATTCTTTGAGCCCTGCGATCTCCTGCTTCAAGGCTGAGAGTTCTTCCGATTGCGCTTTGTTTTTAGCCTGCAAAGCCATTTGCTCGGCATCCTCAGATGAGTTTTCAATTTGCGGGGCAGCCTTGGATACCTCGGCCAGCTGGGCTGGTCGCGACTGTGCTTTTGCCTGAACAGCGTTCCAAGCGGCCTGACGCTGAAGTTCTTCAACCTCTTCGATATTCACTCGAGGGATCTTTCGCCCCATTTGGCCATAGTGCCCCGAAGGTTCTGGGCGAACCTGGCGATCTTGCAGCTCGCGTTGCTGCAGTTGACGTTGTTCGTCTTCAAGGATATCGGCATAGCGCATCTGAGTCACTTGACGAGGCTGTTCAGAGACATGCTTATTCACAACACGATCAATGAAGTCACGTTGCGACCGAACAGGCGAGCGACTGAAAACTTCACGATCACGCTGATTCAACTTTTGCTCAGCAAACTGCTTCTTTCGCAAGGTTCCTTCGGAAACGGCTGCGGTCACTTCTACACTTGTACCACCCGAAATACCAAATCGCTTCGAGTTATCCTTCGCCGCCAGTATCACCGCATCCGGCCCAAGCTCATGCTTGACCATTTCAAGCGCGTCTTTCATTGTTCGAGCTTCAAATTTTCTAACTTGCATGGTTTATCTCCACTGAGGCTACGGATTGAATATTGGCACCGGCAGTCAATTCGTTATGAGAGAGAATCACTAGCTGAGGAATAAACCGGGATGTTAATTTGTATAAATGTCGACGCACACTTGGGCTGGTAAGAAGCACTGGCTGACTGGCAACTTCTGGGTGTGCTTCAATTTGATTAGCAATTTCATTAATAACATACTGGGCCTGCACAGGATCCATAACAAGCTGGACACCCTGCTCGGTTTGGATCAGCGAATTCGCCAACAGCTCTTCTAACTGTGGCGACAAGGTCATCACACTCACCGTATTATCCTCATCCAGATACTTCGCCGTGATCGAACGAGCCAGTGACTTACGAACAGCTTCAGTCAACAGCTCTGGGTCCTTCGTTTTAGTGGCCTCATCAGCTAAAGTTTCAAAAATGGTCAGCAAATCACGAATCGAGATCTGCTCACGAAGCAAGCTCTGAAGAACTTTAACAACCCCTCCAAGACTCAGTTGGTCTGGGATAAGCTCTTCGACCACTTTCGGGTAATCTTTCTTGAAGTTCTCGATCAACTTATTCGCTTCCTGTCGACCAAGCAGTTCGGCAGCATGAGTACGAATGATCTCAGTTAGGTGGGTTGCCATCACAGTCGGCAAATCAACCACGGTGTAGCCCGTCAGCTCGGCTTCCTCTTTCATGTTTTTCGAAATCCATAGAGCATCAAGGCCAAAAGCGGGCTCTTTGGTTGGAACACCGTCGATCGGTGAAACGACATTTCCTGGATCCATCGCCAACAGACAGTCACTACGCAAGAACCCACCACCAACAGAGTTTCCTTTGATCAGAACGCGGTACTCACCTGGGTCAAGTTGCAAGTTATCTCGAATATGAATACTTGGAACAATCACACCCAAATCCACAGCAAACTGCTTGCGAATACTAACGATTCGCTCAAGAAGGTCGCCGGACTTGTCACTTTCAACTATGTTGATAAGTGCATATCCGACTTCCAACTCGACCAAATCTAAAGGTAACAAATTTTCGATATTTTCTTTTTGCGGCTTTAAAAGCTCGTCTTCTTGAGCCTTCTTCTCTTTTTGCTGCTCTTCTTTTTTATACTGAGTCAAAGACCAAGCCACCAATCCCATCGCAATAGCCACCAGAAAAAATGGAAGCTTTGGAAGGCCTGGGATCAATCCAAGAAACCCAATTATACCGGCTACAATAGCGACAGCCCGAGGTTTCAAGAATAGCTGGGACGCCATCTGGGCACCCATATTTTCCTTCGTCGAAGATCGAGTCACCACGGCACCAGCGGCTGTTGAAATAATCAAAGCCGGGATCTGCGAAACCAAGCCATCCCCGATGGTTAGCATCGTGTAGTATTTCGCTGCTGTTGAAAGATCAAGGTCCCGCTGAAGAACGCCAACGGCCAAACCACCAATGATGTTAATCAAAGTGATCACAATACCCGCGATCGCATCACCTCGAACAAATTTACTGGCACCATCCATTGATCCGTAAAAATCAGCTTCCTGTTCGATCTCTTTTCGACGTGTGCGGGCTTCTTGCTCGGTGATTAACCCCGAGTTCAAATCAGCGTCGATGGACATTTGCTTACCTGGCATAGCGTCCAAGGTAAATCGAGCCGCGACTTCCGCAACTCGCCCAGAACCCTTTGTGATAACCACGAAGTTAATCACAACAAGGATAATAAATACGATCAGACCGATGACATAGTTATTACCTACAACAAAATCACCAAAAGCGGTGATGACCTGCCCGACAGCACCAGGGCCCTTGTGACCTTCAGTCAGAATCAATCGAGTCGAAGCAACGTTTAGGGACAACCGAAACAAAGTTGTTATTAACAACAAGCTGGGGAAAACACTGAAGTCGAGCGAACGATCAGTATAAATCGCCACAAGAAGAATCAACAGCCCAAAGGTCAAAGAAAGCGTTAGGGCCAGATCCAACAAAAACGGCGGCAACGGAATAATCATCACCGACAAGATACCAATCAGAGCTCCTGCCAACAGAAGATCCGTGTTCTTCGTGTACTTTTCAAATCGCTTCAGAAATTGAAACACCTGATCCATTAACGACCTCTCCGACGCAATTTAAAGACATAAGTTAGAACTTCGGCCACCGCGGTGTACAGCTCACGCGGAATGGACTGACCAATCTCAAGGGTCTTAAAGATGGCACGGGCCAAAGGCTTGTTTTCAACAACTGGAATATTGTGCTCTCGTGCAATTTTTTTAATTTTTTCGGCGATCAGATCCCCACCCTTTGCAATGATCTTTGGCGCGATCATGGTTTCATCATATCTAAGAGCCACCGCGATATGAGTTGGGTTAGTGATAATCACGTCTGCCTTAGGAACATCTTCCATCATACGTTTTTGAGACATCTCACGCTGGATCTTGCGGATCCGAGCCTTAATCATTGGGTCACCTTCACGCGATTTGTGCTCTTCTTTGACCTCTTGCTTGGTCATGCGCATCTTTTTTTCAAGGTCCCATTTTTGAAAAAAGAAGTCGATGGCGGTAATCACGATCATTAAGCTTCCAATACCTGCAAACAAGCGGATGGTAATATCACCAAGATAGGTAAAAATCTGCTCGACCGAGTAGTTCACCAACAAAGGCAGCTTAAAAATTTCGTTTTTCAGAATGACAAGAACGATTGCAAAAACAAAAGCCAACTTCAACAGAGCCTTCACGCCTTCCATGACAGACTTCATGCTAAAAATACGCTGAAACCCCTCGATGGGATTTAGTCGCTCTGGCTTAAACTGCAAGGCTTCTTCATTATAAAGAAACCCAATCTGCATCACTGAAGAGGCAAACGACACCAACCAAAACAGCCCAAACAAAGGACCACACAGCATAAAAATCTTAGTGATGCCAAACTTAAACAAGTAGGTCCATTCACCACTGCGAACAGCCAGAACAAGATCTCCGCCAAAGGCAGCCTGAAAAACCTCAATCGCTTGACCCAACATAAATCGGCCCAGCATCCACATAGCAAGCACCGAGGTAAATAGAACCAATACAGAACCAAGTTCTTTGGTCTGTGCCACCTGCCCACGCTTACGAAAATCATCGCGGCGCTGCTGTGTTGGTTCTTCTGACTTTTCCTGATCGGTATCAGCCACTTCTAACTACCCTAGTAACTTTTCAACAACTGAAAGACCCTTGCAGCGGTATGCTCGAGGATTCCTTCCATTTGACCCATTATTAGCGGAAGACTAACGATTAAAACCGCTAACCCACCCAAAATATTCACTGGCAAACTTGTAATTAAAACGTTGATCTGTGGTACTGCGCGACCGATTAGGGCCATAACCACATTCATCAAGAAAATCGCGACCATCACCGGTGCACTTAGCTTCACCCCAATGATCATAATCTCTTGCATCACCTGTCCCATCTGAGCAAAGCCAGACATATTCAAGGCCACCTGAGACAAGGGAACAAGGTCAAAGCTTTGAACCAAACCAGCAATAAACAAATGGTGACCATTAATAGCCAAGAAGAACAACGTCGCAATCATCACTTGAAACTGATCCAACGGAGTTGATCGCTCACCCAATGCCGGGTTCAAAAGCTGGACACCAGACAACCCCATGCTGACACTCATGATTTGACCCGACATACTGACGGCAAAGAAGAAAAGTCTTGTCAGCATACCGAAAGACACCCCGATAAAGACTTCGCGCATAGACACAAATAGCAATTGATAAGAACTCGTCCCTACATGAACAGCCGACCAATCAACGCCGGGAAAAACAATCAGCGATAAAACAAATCCGAATAAAACTTTGATTGGCGGCGCAACCATTGGAACCCCGAAAACCGGCATACTGACAACGAATGCCGACACTCTTAGTAAAACTAAGAAGTAGGCAACGATCTCAAACTGGTTAAACGAGTATATCTGGGGCATTAATTTCTCACATATTGGGTCATATTACTAAACAACCCGCGGGTGAATTCACCCATCACATCCAACATCCAAGGTGCCGCAATCAAAAATATGATCGCGACAATCACCATCTTCGGTATAAAGGTCAAAGTGGCTTCGTTGATCTGAGTCACAGCCTGCATCACACTGACCATCAAACCGATAACAAGTGCACCGATAAGCATTGGCGCCGCCATCATGGCTGTCGTCGTCAGTGCATTTTGCGCCAAATTTAGAATCAGTTCTTCAGTCATCTATACCCTCAACCAAAACTTTCAACCATGGAACCAACCAACAAAGACCAGCCGTCAACGAACACAAAAAGCATAATTTTAAACGGCAACGAGATAATGACCGGTGGAAGCATCATCATCCCCATGGCCATCAAAACAGAGGCCGCGACCATATCGATCACCAAAAAGGGCAAATAGATGATAAACCCGATTTGGAAAGCGGTTTTAAGTTCGGAAATAATGAATGCTGGGATCAACACTCGTGTTGGAACATCAGCCCGCGTTTTTGGGGCATCAATTTTTGCCAGCCGAACAAACAGGGACAGATCGGCATCTCGCGTTTGGTTAAACATAAACTTACGAAGAGGAGCTGCACCAATTTCTAAAGCTTGTTCTTGATTGATCTTGTTCTCTAGGAACGGCTGAACGGCTTCAGTGTTAATTTTGTTCAAAAATGGCGACATGATAAAAAATGTCAAAAACAAAGCCAAACCAACCAATAGCTGGTTCGGAGGCATTTGCTGAGTCCCCAAGGCTTGCCGGATAAAAGACAGAACAATGATGATACGTGTGAACGAGGTCATCATAATCAAGATGGCCGGCGCCAGCGTTAGCACCGTTAAAGCCATCACTATTTTTAGACTATTTACGATTTCCTGGGGGTTGTCCGTGTTTTTCATCCCAATATTAACATTTGGAATGGTTAACCCCTGCGCGAACAAATCACCTAGTGGAAGCAATACGACCGCCAGCAAAGTTCCTAGCAAAGCCCAAGACGTTAAAGCCTGGCGAGATCCAAATAGGTGGTTCAACACATTTAAATTCATAGAGGTCTTAGATCCTTCAGTTTGGAAGCAACAAGTTCTTTAATAGAACTGACTTCAAGGTCTTCTGGGCTTATATCTGAAACAGTCGACGACGATGGTTGAAAGTTGTCTTGCGACTCAACCGAACTTTCCTTAGCTTTCAGTGTCTGGGAAAAATCCGACGGAAACTCATCAACAAGGTCGTCTTCTAATAACGATAAAGTTTTAATCATTGATATATTACTGTCCGTCACACCCAATAAGATGTACTCGCCAGCAACGCGAACGATCGCCAAGCTTTTCTTCGGGCCAAGATGGAACTGCGACATCATTTTGATTTTGGCTGTATCCAATGTCTTTTTCTGTTTCCCGCTCCACCACCGGGTCAAAGCAAAAATCCCGCCGGCCATGATGATCATGACGACAAAGCTGTAGGCCAAAGCCATTGCCGAACTACCAGCCTCTTTCTTTTCACCGGATTTATTTTGAAACACAGGGATTTGATCTTCACTGCGCTCTTTTTTAGCGACTGATGGTTTTTGATCTTGATCCGACTCAGCTGCCGCCAAGGCCTGATCAATCCGTTGGTCCATCACCTTGCTTGGTGATAACTGGGATTGCTGAACAAGGTTGACCGGTTTAACAACGGGAAGTTCTTTTTCTGCCGCAGCTTCTTCTTCAGCAGCAGCCTGCTGGGCTTTTTGCGTTTTTAGCGGCAGGTGCTTATCCGGGTCATAGACTGTGATTCGAACGTAGTTACCATGCTGTGAGACATCAACATATCCCTCCAGCGCAGAGGCTTGAATTTCTTTATTATGAATCACTCGAGTGCGTACTAAAGACCCTTCTGGCTCGTAGGTAAAAACACTTTTTACGCGAGGATCTTTGACCGTCGTCAGGCGCTTTCCTTCAATAAAGCGATTTCCTGGCAAATCAATTTGTACAGTTTGATTGATGAATTCGATTTTGGCGTCATCGATGTTTACAGCTTGGTCGAATTCAAGTTCGGTGACAAAGGCCCCACCGACCTTCTTCGTCTTGATATCTTCAAGAACGGCTGCACTTACGGTTGTTGAGATGAAGGCAGCCCCTACCAGCGCTGCGATCAAGTTCATCCTGAACTTCACGATCGTCCTCCTGACGGTCAAATCAAAAAAATTATCCTAATTGTTCAACGCGTTCCGACTGCGAAATGATATCTGTTAAGCGAACACCAAACTTTTCGTTAACAACCACGGCTTCCCCGCGTGCAACCAGTTTATCATTCACTAAAACTTCCATTGGCTCACCGGCTAGTTTGGTAAGCTCGATAACACTTCCCTGTCCCAGGTTTAAAAGCTCGCTGACGACCATTCGGGTTTGCCCCAGCTGCACCGTCACCTTCAAAGGGATATCCATGATCATACTTAAATTACGATCACGTTTACGCTCCTCTTCGGTCATCGGCGCGCTAGCACTTGCACCACCACCATCATCACCGTCATCGCCCGCACCACCTTCGATGGCGGACAATTCTGCTTCTAGACTTTCTGCGAGGTTTTCTGCGGTATCGTCTGACATTTGACTTCCCCTCTTAATTCTTTTCCACGGGCTTGGTGACTTGTACTGCTACCGTACCGTGATGGATTCCATAATAACACTTAAATTTCTTAACACCTTCAACTTCTAGATCTAGCTCACCCGTGGCGTCCTGATCTAAGGGAATAACATCCCCTACTTTCAAAGCCATAAGGTCATCCAAAGATATCTTTGTCTGCCCAAGATCGACTTTTACTTTCACGTCTGTTTCCATCAGTTGCTCCCGAATAATCGACGTCCACAGTTTCTTATCCGTCTGATCGGATTCCACCTGAAAACCCGTGGATAGTTTTTGCTTAATAGGCTCGATCGTCGCGTAAGGGATCACCAAGGTGATGGTTCCGTTTGCGTTCTCAAGTTCCACATCAAAAGTAGAAGCAATAACAATATCTGTCGGCGGAACAATTCCCACAAACTGGGGGTTGATTTCCGTACGAACGAAACTGGCATCGATCTTTTCAACCGACGCCCAGGCCAATTCAAGATCCTCAATAGCCAAGTCCACAACCTTACGAACGATGCTTAGTTCGATGGGCGTAAAGTCCTTTCCTTCGACTTTTGTATAGGGCTGATCCGTACCACCAAAGAAGTTATCGACAAGCGCATAGGCCAATTTGCTTTCAATTACGAATAAGGCCGACCCTCGAAGTGCATTGAAACGCAGAACACTCATACACGTCGGCATAGGAAGCGTGTTGATAAATTCCCCGAATTTTAAGAAGTCAGTACTGGCATGATTCAAGGTTGCAATCTTTCGAAGCGCTGATGACAACGAAACTCGAAAAGATCGCATGAACTTTTCATAAATAACATCTAGTTGAGGAAGTCGACCGCGGATAATCCGGTCTTGCGAGGTCAGATCATAAACGACCACAACCTTATCGTCGGCACCGCCACCGCCGCCGCCACCGCCGCCGCCGCCACCGCCTTCGTCGCCGGAGTCTAGCTCGCCTTCCGATACGGCTGCTAGTAGGGCATCAACTTCGCTTTGTGATAAAACCTGATTCATCCGTGAGTCCCTCGTTAGTTATAGATAAACTCAGTAAAATAGACGCGTTTGATCTGACCTTTGGTCAAAAATAGATTCAATTGGTCTTTAATCTCTTCGCGCAAGTTGTTCTTGCCGTCCTCATTCGAGATCTCGGCGTAGGTCTTGCTGGATAATATAATAATTATATGGTCTCGAATCTTTGGCTTCAGTTTATCGATTTCAACCTGAACATCGCCACCAGAGACTTCTAGCTCCATATTAATACGAGCCAATTTTCGACCGCGGCTGCCCGAGAGGTTCACCACGAAGGTTTCAAGCGGAATGACTGTTCCGATGAAATCATCCTGCTGAGCCTCTTCAGCCTGAGTCGAAGCTTCGCCACCTATGACATCATCGATCGTTGGCTGCGCCTCTTTTTGCTGTTGAGCCGTGTACACCATATAACCGACCCCAGCGACAACCAGCATGTTGAAGATCGCTAAGATAATAAACAGCGTGGGCTTTTGACCGCCCTGCGACTGCGGTTTTGGCTGATTTTCTGCGGGTGCTGCTGCTGCGTTTTCCTCGGCCACCTGGTCCTCCAAAATCTAGAAACCTGTTCCTATGGTTTCTTACAGCAAACACGGTGCCATACAGACCTTGGTAGAGGTCCTGTTGTGTAGTCCCTCTCACGGCAATTTTGTCCTAGACTTTTATCGAGGTGAGCGAAAGATCATAGGTAATTTGACGGAAGCCCCTGTCGAAATTCCAACAGGACCTTTGGCTGTAACGCCTTATTGGTTGCGATGATCGATTTCTTTTCTGGGTGATAGTTGTCTCCAGAATAGGTACTAACAACACCACCCGCTTCTTCAACCAGAACCATTCCCGCAGCCGTATCCCAGGGCGAAAGGTTTTTCTCCCAAAAGACATCGAAAACGCCTTCGGCCACCATACATAAATCATAGGCCGCAGCCCCAGGACGTCGAAGTCCACGGGTTTGACCCAGCATATGATGAACTAAACCCATCTGAGCCTTCGTTGCCTCGACATCTTCGCCAAAAAAGCCCGTTGCAACCAGTGCGTCCGACAGGCTTTTCTGCTCACTCACCCGAATAGGCGAATCATTTCGAAAAGCTCCAAGCCCGCGTGCCGCTGTATATAGGTGGCCCAGCATCGGCACATCAATCGCGCCAAGAATCATCTCGCCTTGATACTCAAGCCCCAGACTAATGCAAAAAATGGGAAATCGATGAATGTAATTGGTGGTGCCATCCAAGGGGTCCAGGATCCAGCGCCCCTCGCGTCCCTTGCCGTCTTCAGCCGTATTGTAATGATTTTCCTCTGCCAAAAGGCCAAATTCAGGCGTGGCACGGCTTAAATAATCA
>NYZX01000196.1 GCA_002686065.1 Pseudobdellovibrionaceae bacterium
CTTGTTCGTCGAGACTTTGCCGTCAATATCGGAGGGGACTTTTTGGGGCTCCTCAATGAGACAGACAGTGCTGAAGATGGCTTCATCAGTGATTTTCGAGCGAACGATCGTATCTACGCGGGGGTGAGCTATGTGTTCTAACCTGATGATTCGTTTTGCGACTTTGTTTTTTGCGCTCAATTATTTGTTTTCATGCGCTGGTGAAGACCTTTCTCGTTCGAACGACTTTGGGGCGGCCAGTGTCGAGATCAGTTGTTTAGAAGACTTTGGTGGTGTGCTTGGTAACTTCTTTGAAGGTAAGATCACCGAAAAGGGAATTTCTGAGTTTTGGGATTGTGCGGAAGATGCTGTTCGCTTGTTTGGCGACTTCTTTGAAGGGCAGAACGCTGGGTACTACACACGAATGGAGCTTCAGCAGTTCTTGCAAGAGTACTTTCTAGGCGAAGACGACCTGAGTGACGAACTTATGTATCAGATCATGGGGTTGAAGCAGATTTTTGTCGGTGGACAGCGTGATCGGTTTACAAAACAGGAGCTTTTAAAAGGGCGACAGTTTATTCGGCGGCTAAAGGCGATGAGCGTAAAGGCTTTGCCTCATATCCGGTTGCTCGGCTTGCAATTGACGACGGATCAGTATGACGCTGTCTACAATCGGCAGAAGTTCAACGCGGCTCTTAAGGCGATGGATGAAATCGTGGCGGAGATCACGGGCATCTTAATTGCCAATCAAAACCCTTATACTTTCGATGATTTCCAGCGCTTTGTTGATGAGTTAACCGAAGAAACCCCAGGCGAACAGTCTGACTTTTCAAAGATTATCCCGGCCTCTCGATTCGTTAAGCAGATTTTGGTGGGGGGATCGGGTGAGCAAATCGCTGTCACCGAGTGGAAACGTTTCTTTGATAAATTTTTGGCGATTTATAAAATCGTTTTGCGGGCTGTGTACGATTTTGGTGACCGAGGCATCGAAGATAAGGCGGGGTTGCTTGCTTTAGATGACGTTATCCAGGCTGGGCTTAAGGAGCTGGATGATGCACTACAGACAAATATCGAAGATCGCATCGACGGGGATTTGGTCGACCAATTGTTAGCCTCATTAGACGGAGTGATCGAGTTTCCATTAGATATGTCGATTCCAGAGGTGATGGATCTTTGGACGCGTTTAACGTCGCGAATATTGCGTCCGTTCAACTGGATGCCTGATTTGGATAGTTCGGTGACACGTTTGGCACTTCAAACCTTGCGTTCTGAATACAACAGATGGTTTAAAGCGCAAATGATGTTGGTTCGTCATATCGATGAAGGTGTCGCTTTTCCGGTCGAACCCGTTTCAGGAAGCGCCGAAGCCGAGATGCTTCGGGTGATCGGGGATCAAGATCGATATAAGTTCGTGTTAGATGACGTTGGGCGTTTGATTCTTGGTCCTGATCCGTCGACCTTAAAGTATGATAAATCGAGCTTGTCTTTTTTGAATATGGGGCGAGCCGCGATTCGTCTTCTTGTACAAACCTATGCTTTGGATGATGAACGTAAGGTGCAAGTGACTGGTTTAACCCTCGAGGAAACTGGAGAGGCGTTTGCAGACCTTCGAGTGATTTTCAATGCGCTTGGCGTGTTGGATGAAAACGAGCCGCCGATTGATTCGGCTATCAGTATTTTTGAAGAGGCCACGATGTTTATGCCTCGTGGGGACGGTGACTTACTGTTGGACTTTGAAGAGGGGGTTGATTACCTGGTGTCGGCTTTAGCTGGTACAGAGGCTGCTGCTCCGTTTGTCACATATCTCGAGCAAAATTGTAATTACACAGAAGAGGGTGACTTTAAGCTGTTTGATGTTGTTTGTTTTCGACAGAGTCTGACCGAGCGGCCTGATATGTTGATCACCCACCTGACTAAAATTCATGAAACGTTTTTAAACCTTCCATTGTCTGCGGATGGTGACGGTCCTAGTAAGTTGAACTTCATTCGCTTTGTGGAATCTGCGGTTCGTGATGAAGGCGCTGACCCAAGACCGATCAATGAAAAGGATGTTAGCCGCGCGGTGATCTTCCTTCAGTATATCGAGTCCTACGTGAGTTACTTCGATGAAGATCGTTCGGATGTGATTGATTTGGACGAGGCGCTAGCTGCCTATCCGCGGTTTCACCGTATCCTTAAAGAGCTGTCTCCGATTGGAGATCGTAGTTTCGTGCGCGCTCTTTATACCTATTTGATTGCCAAGGGCAAAGAGCCGAGCAGTGTCGGTGATTACTTCGATTTTGCCTGGTGGTATATCAACCAAAGCCAATGGCGCCGGAAGGTGAATGCCGACCGCTATCAGTTGGTGAAAGTTCTGGGTAAATTGGCCGAAGTCCGAGCCGGTGATCCGAGCGAATTTATGGAAAAATTCGATCGAGGTCTTGCCGGGACCGCCGCCGGAGACCGGTAAGTTTTCCTTTCTTCCTCTAAATTCTTGTCAGTGACCTCCGACGGGGCTCCGTTGAGCGTGACGCGATCGACCGCAGGTCGACAACGGACTGAGCCCACGGAAGGGCGTCCCCAGAGGATGGTCACTGACAAGAATTTAGAGGAAGAAAGGAAAGCTGGTTGAAAGAGGGCTGGGCTGTTGAGGTTGGCTCTACGAATCAATTCGATGGCAGCTATATGCTTTGCTTATGTCTACCCCTGGACCTTCGTGCAGATTTTTTAATCAGATCGAAATCAGGGCCATGGCAGCTGGATTGAAAAAATAGCTTCCAGACGTAGGTCTCAAGTGGGACTAGCCTGATCAGGCTTTAAATGAAGCTATTTTAAATCATGGAGGGGATATGAAAGCAGGGATTGCTTTACTTGCAGCACTGGGCTTTACAGCCACTGTGCAGGCCGCAAGCTTCGTTAACAACAAGGTCGACTACGGATACCAGTTTGCCGCTTTGAAGGCTTCAGGGCAGGCTCAGGTCACTCAATCGCATCACGTGGATGTGCCAGCTGACGGTGTTCGGCTTCACTTTTCAAAAACAGATTTACCTGAAGGCGCGGCTCTGTTGATCCGCCACGGAAAATCTCAGCAGTTGCTTCGTTGGACGGGTGAGGCGTTGAAGCAGTTTTCTTATGCAACCCCTTACCTCAATGCACCTGTAAATATTCAAGTTGAAGTTCCAGCGGGTCAGGTTTTCAAGGGCCTTCGCATTGTTGAGATGGAATATGAGACTTTGGATACAAAAGACGGTCTTCGATCTATTTGCGGTCCAACAGACGAGCGTCGACCATCGAATATGAAGCCTTTTGCTAGAATGGTGCGTTCGACAACAGGGACTGCTGGTTGTACGGCGACTATGATCGGTCCTACTTGCATGGTATCTGCGGGACATTGCACAAGCACTTTAGCTGTTGCTCAGTTTAACGTGCCCGGAGAAAGCGATCAGGGGCCGAGGTACTCAAAACCTGAAGACCAGTATCCATTAGTGGAGATTCTTGACTCTCAGAACGGTGGTCAAGGTCGAGATTGGGCTGTCTTTCGTGTGAACAGAAATCCCATCACCAACAAATTCCCGGGTGAGCTTCAAGGTATGGTCGGGCTGTCCATTGAGGCGCCAGGGCCAGGGACACAGATTGCTATCGTTGGCTATGGTTCCGATGATGAGCGTTCGCGCAATTTTACACAGCAAGCTGATACGGGTGAAATTGTTCGGGTCGATGGGCCGACGCTTCGATATGTGATCGATACCATGCCGGGGAACTCGGGTTCTTCCGTTTTGGATCGTGCGACCAATAAAATTATAGGTATTCATACTCATGGAGGCTGCTCAAGAAGTGGTGGTTCAAATGCTGGAACGGCCTTAGCCCATGTGCCGCGCTTCCAAGAAGCGGTTCAAGCCTGCTTGTCACAAGACATTCAGCTTTGGAACCGCATTCAAGGTCGATAATCTAATGAGCTAGTTGAGCAACCAGATCGTGCCCTATCCATTGATAGGGCGCTTTTGGTTGGGCGGCTTCCCGAAGCATGGCTTCGCCGCAGGTCTTAAAGATGATCTCGCTGAGTTCGGCAGACATCAAACTTTTCAAATCCTTATGAGCATCCAACACCATTTTTGATGTCTGGTGCATGATTTCCATTTGCTTCGGCTTGTTGTGTTGTGGCCATTGGTCAAACTCGGTCATTTCACCCTTGATAATATCGGATCGAAAGAAGGACTCGATACGGTCAAGGATTTGATCCAGCTGGGCTGGGTCTTTCAGCTTGTCGGCACATCGTGACTTTAAGTCCTTATAAATTTTTGAGTCGGTCCCTTGCTCTTTTCCGATGGCACGAAGAAGTAAATAAAGGGGAACTTCGACGCCTAAGAAGACGGAACTTGAGTCCGTTAAGATTTCGGGGGCGTTGAAGACACATGTTTTTAAGCCGACAGAACTTGCTTCGACACTGAGCTCTTCAAGTCGTCGTTTTGCCCAGCCTTGCAGGTAAGGTGAGTAGCTTTGCCATTGGTATTTTCCGTCTAACAGCAGCTCGGTTCCATGATAGCCGTAGGCGACATAGGATACTAATGCGTTCGAACGGGCGCTTCGAATGGCGCTTGTTGCTTCGACAAGGTGTTTGAATGTCATGGCTGTGACATCCATAAAGTTGGCGTCACAAAGGCGGCCAATGTCGCTGGACCAAAACTCTTCTGAAGACATGTACCGGTCTCCTGAGCCTTTAAAAACCCGGTTCATCAAGGGCATCACGATTTTAGCGCGTGGAACACCACCGGCCATTGTGTGAGCAAACAGAATATTGCCCTTGGCTGGAAGTTTGGCTTCCAGTTCCACCGCCCACTGGCGGAGTCGATTTTGAAAGTCTTCAGTCGCTAAGCCCTGTGCTTCTTCAATGCTAGCCCAGTCTAGTTTGGTTTCGTGCCAAGTTTTGAGTTTAATCCCTTGAAGTTGATCAATAGGTCGCAATCCAGAGCTATCCGGTTGGTAGTCGAACCCAGCTTCGATGGGAATGTTGATGAAGTTTTTAGGTTGTTCTGCGAGCTCTTCGGTCGTTAGAGCACGAAGATCGCCAGAGTCTTTTTCGCGTCGACCGACCGTCGAGTAAATGACGTTCATGCCGCGCTTTTCAGCGGCGTCGATTAAGCCGTTCACGTATCCGCGTCGAAAAACTTCGCCGAAGATGACTAAGGTATCGCCTTCGCCAAACTTGGCGTCGGAAGGTAGTTCTCTTAATGGATTAAAATCGGACACAGGGCCCCCGTAAAATCATTAGTTATAAAAGGTCTTTAATCTTGTTCCATATCATGGTCAGTACCAATGCGGGGGATATGACGCGCAACACCCACAAAAAGGCCGTCTGAAAAGTTGAGGGAAGACCTGAAAGGATTTCGTTGATGGCCTTTCTTCCCAGAACCCAACCGACAAATACAGCCATTATCAGGCCGTTTAACGGAAGTAGATAGTGACTTGTTAGTTTGTCGAATAAATCAAAAAAGGTCAGCCCCAGTATTTTGACTTCGGCCAGTATATTGAATGAGCCGACGGTCAGTAGCCCTACTGTAAAGACGGCAAAGGCGATGGAGTAGGTCGCCTTGGTTCGCGCCACCGAGAAGCGCTCGGTGACATAGGCAACGATGAGCTCCAGTATGCTAACGGCCGATGTGATGGCGGCAAAAGTGAGAAGGACGAAAAAGGTCAAAGACATTATAGATCCACCACTTAGTTTGGCAAAAAGCGTTGGAAGTGTGTGGAAAACCAAAGGCGGCCCTGCCGCTGGCTCCATTTCAAAAGAAAAGACCACTGAAAAAATGATGATTCCCGCAATCAAAGCGATCAGGGTATCCAGGAAGATGACCGCAAGGGCGGTTCGTGCCAAGGGGGTTTTTTCATCGAGATAGCTGCCGTAAGTCAGAATGCAGCCGACCCCTAAGGAGAGTGTGAAAAAAGAATGTCCAACGGCCTCAAGGATACCTGAAGCAGATAGGTTTTCCGAGGAGGGTTTAAACAGGAAACTAAGGGCCTGTTCAAAGCCTGGAAGAAAAAACGAGTGGCCGAGAAGCAATAGCAGCAGAACCATCAGTAGGGGCATCAAAAGCTTATTGATGCGCTCAAGCCCTTGGTTCACGCCTCTTGCTACGATAGCTGCTGTTATCCCGCAGAAAAGAAAGTGAAGCAGGGTCTGACGGGCCGGCGATCCAAGCAGCGTCCCGAGCGCATTTTCAGGGTCGGTTTCTTGAGTGAGCCCGACGACTGATAGGCGAAGGAAATCTAAGATCCACCCACCAACGACCGAATAAAAGGAGATGATGAGGAAGGCTGATAGAACGCCTATGGCCCCGAAGATTCGCCAGGGGGATTTGGGTTTATGGATGACTTCGAAAGCGGTAACGAGGTTACTTTGTGACTTTTTACCGACGTACAATTCAGCCAATAGGATGGGTAGACCCAGGCAAAGAATAGAGCCTAAATAAATCAGAACGAAAGTGCCCCCACCGTTCATGCCGGTGATATAGGGGAACTTCCAGACGTTGCCTAATCCCACAGCGGAACCCGCGGTGGCTAGGATAAAGGTAAGACGACTCGTCCAATGAGCTCTTTGCGTGGCCATTTGGCCCCCTTTCCTATACAGTAGTGAGGAATTGTACTGAGGGTCGTTAAAGATGTCCACGAAGGGTGACAAGAACAGCTTAATTGAGGGTGAAGATTTTACCATCGAGGACGGTCTTTACGTTTTTACCCGTAAGTACCATTTAAAACGCGGCTATTGCTGCGAATCGGGATGTCGAAACTGCCCCTATGGATTCAGAAAGGACAAGGATGAAGGTCGCAAGCCTGGTGCCGTCGATCACCGAGACACTGATTGAGGCTGGGGTCGATGTCGTCGCGCGTTCGCGCTTTTGTATTCATCCGGCTGACCGTGTTTCCTCGATCCCGTCTGTCGGGGGCACAAAGGATTTAGACGTCCAAGGTTTGTTGAAATCAGGTGCGGAGATCCTTGTATTGGACCGAGAAGAAAACACCAAGCCCATGGCTGAGAAAAGCCCCATTCCGATTCATGCACTTCACATTCAAAGCGTTGCAGATCTTCCAGGAAGCTTTGAGGGACTGGCTCATCAATTGGGCGCGCCGGGTTTAAAGGAGATCGCTGATCGCTGGCGTAGCGCCTTGCAGGTTCAATATCCGTCATTGTTACAGCCGCCGGCCTTGATCCAGTGGATTGAACAGGGGGAGTTCGAGCAGGTGATGTATCTGATTTGGAGAAAGCCTTGGATGGCGGTGCGAGCGGACACTTTTATTGGCTCTATGATGGAGTTGTGTGGATGGCCGCTGCATGACTTCGGGTTTGCGACAAAATATCCAAGCCTTGAGGGCTTGGATCAAATTCCCGATAACACCTTGTTGCTGTTTTCTTCTGAGCCCTATCCCTTTGCAAAGCACCTCGAGGACATAAAGGCTTTGGGGCGACCGAGCGCTTTGGTCGATGGTGAAAGCCTTTCGTGGTTTGGTGTTCGGAGTCTTCGATTTCTGGACGGCCTAAATCCGAACAAACTGTGACCACAATGTTTCGGTGAAACCGCTGTCAGATGGCCCTGAGTGGGTCTCCCTGAAAAAAGACCCCAAAAAAGCTCGTCGGTGTTCGAAAACGTTCAATATTGGTCCGTTACGGGCCGATACAATATTGGCTATTGGTTGTATGAGGGGGACTTTTGGAACGTGCGTCGTTATTCCTTAAATGGTTGGTCTTTGCCTTTTTCCTGGGGCTTTTGATTGTTGGATTTCAAAACTGCCAAGGCGGGTTTGAAATTCGTAAGATCGCCGAAGTGATCGAGGGCTCATCAAATGCGGACGGTTCGGAAGCTAGCTTTAGCGGGGTCAAAGATGTGATGGTCCCAGCTTCGGGAGTGACAACAGACCAGGCCATGATTCAATGGGTGGACGTCAGTCCAACTGGCAATTACACAATTAGTTATACAACCGACGGAGCTGGTTCACTTGGTTCCTGTGATGCTCCGCTTGGACAGCAAGTCGCGGTAAATGCGGGCAGAAACCCAAGTGCCCTTCTGTCGAACCTTAAATCTTCAAGTCGGTATGATTATTTACTTTGTGATGGGACTATCGAGGCTTATCGCGGTTGGTTTCAAACGGCGCGGGATAAGAGCCTTAAGGCCGAGCGCATTGTTTCAACGGATTCTGCGTTTGCGGCGCTGATGGAAGACGGAAGTGTTCAAACCTGGGGGAATCGCCTTCGTGGGGGACATCCCGGTGACAAAATCAATAAGCTCCGATCAGGCGTGACTCGTTTGTTTAGTGCGCCTCAGCTTGGTTTTTTGGCATTGAAAGAGGACGGGTCAGCTGTTTACTGGGGCGATCCGACACGATTTGAAGAAAACTCGTTAACACAGATTGCGAGCTTCTTAGAAGAAAACCAGATAGTAGGTGTTCGCGCCAGCCATACAGGGTTTGCTGTGGTCACCGAAGATCACCGGATTTTTTCGTGGTACTACAACGATGGGATTTTCTATCAACCGAGCATTGGGAAGGCGATTAAAAGCATCTACACGGGATACTACGGCTTTGTTGCTGTCTATGAAGGTGGCTCGGTCCTTCCTTGGAATGGTTTATACGAAACGGATTCTCATGATTATTCCTATGAAAATGTAAAATCACAGCTTCAATCGGGCGTCGACCGCGTCGTTGGAAGCGCGACGGCCTTTGCTGCGCTAAAAGAGGACGGGTCAGTTGTGACTTGGGGGCCAGGTGTCCGAGGGGCGGTATCGGAACCCCTTGCTGTTGAGCTTTCCTCTGGTGTTCAAAAAGTCGTCGCGACGAAGGGGGCTTTTGCCGCCCTGAAGGATGGCGGCAAAGTTGTCGTCTGGGGGAACATTCGTGAGGGCGGTCAGATTCTGGCACCGACTCAACGCCGGATTGATGAGGCTGGGCCTATTATTGACGTTGTAGCCGGAGCGACGGACTTTGTAGCCATTACCGAGGCAGGTGGAGTGATCTATTGGGGTGAAATGGCTGATGATCGTGGCGATCAGAGTTTCAATAACGTGTTTTATCAAGTTCAAGAGGGTGTCACCCGGGTTCAATGGGTTGGAAATCACTTCGTCGCATTTAAAGAAAATGGGCTGGTTGTTCCGTGGGGACCTCGAATCTTTGGTGCATATGAGGAGCAGAAGCTGTTTTTGAATTTTGGGGTTCAGCGAGTGGCGGGTGCTAAAAGCTCCTTTGTCGCTATCAACCAGCAAGGTCAAATCATGGGCTTTGGTGATATGACTCCTCAGTTTGAAAATCCTGTAATTTATAACGGGCGATTCAAATCGGTGGTTGGGACTCGGTGGTCCCCATATGATCGAAGTGACGACGAGGCTTTCGCTGGGATACTTGAAGATGGTCAAATTGTGACATGGGGTCGTTTTCATGTTGGTGGACGGCGAGACCTTCCGCAGAGATACTTCGGTGTTCAATCCGTGGAGTTGGGGTATTTAGGGCCTTTGTATTTAAGAAACGACAATTCATTGGTCTATGATGCGCGTGATAGTGTCGGTGGACCCGCAGCCGAATCGCCACTGCTTGCAGAAAGCCAAGTTCAAAAATATAAAAAGACGGCCCTGGGGTTTGGTTTATCTGAAGACGGTGAGGTGTACCACTTCGGTAGTGAATTCAACATTCGGTCCAAGGCGGTTCGTGATCTTTCAGAAGGATCTCCTGTGGTGGATATATTGGTGCCAGAGGACAATCGGGACAGTGGCGTCGTGTATGCGGTTCGTAAAGATGGGACGGCACGAGTTCTTTTTATGGACCGTGATGTGAGGGGTGGCTTTTCTTCGACCGTTGAAGCTCCCGGCGGTAAAGATGTCAAAAAAATCGTTGGAGATATGTTTGCAATCGCTGTGCTGTTTGAAGATGGCAGTCTTGTGACGATTGGTAATCCTTCAAGAGGCGGCGGGATTTCAGAGATTGATGGTCAGCCAATTCAGGGCGTAAAAGATGTTTATCGCGGTTCTTGGGGGACAGCCCGAACTTCCATCGTCGAGTTTAACGATGGGAGCATTAACTTGATTGGTAATAGTGATGCTGGTTTCGCTGATGTAAAAGAGCAACTTCAAGCTGGGATTCGTTATGTCCCCAGTATTTCGGACTCGTATTTTGCCCATGCCGTAGTCACAAATGACGGCGCCTTGGTTCGTTGGGGAACCAACTGGTTAGATCGCCCGGCGGATTCGAATCTTCAGTCTGGGGTGCTGAAGGTTGCTTCTGGCCTTGGGTTTCGCATTCCAAGCGTCGCTTTAAAATCAGATGGCTATGGATATGTGTTTTGGGATCCAACAAAGGATTTCGAAATTGTAGGGCTTCCGGGTTTGGCTGACTTGTCTCAGCAGCTTTTGTCTGGAGTCGCGGATGTTTTTTCAGCTAAGTATGGTGTTGTGGTCATGAAGAAGGACGGCTCGATGGTGTCCTGGTGGCAGACTCATGGAACTGATCGGATCCAATTCGAAGGGGCGGAAAGCCTTCCTAGGAATATAGAAAAGGTCATTACGATAAATTGTGGAATCTATAACGAGTGTGGTTTTCTTGGCATCGATAAAAACGGCGGCCTGCATGGCTGGGGTGAGGTTGATTATACCTATGGCCATCCAACAGATTTAAAGTCGGGAGTCGTTGGGGTCACGCATAAGGCCGGACTGATTGAAGTGGTTCGTTCGAATGGTGACATCGAAGCACTAGGACTAGGCCTTCCTGTGGGAATCTAGTGGATTCAATGCGGTGACTCTTGCGGTGAATTACTCTTCACCGCAGTGCCAGATACGACGGAAGTCACGGTCGGAAAAGATGTGGTTCCCGTCGGGTTGTACGAAGGGGCCAGCGATCACTTGTCGAATAGCAGAAACCAGAAGGTCCGGAGCAGACACTTGATTATCACAACGCGTTTGATCGCTGCGGGTACGCTCGGTCGGGTTGTAGATGCCTGGCCAAGCAGGCAAAGTCCCTGCAAAGTCATCGTAGGCATCGGCTAAGATCTCAACGGGTGCAATGTTTTCGACGCCTCGGTGTTCCAGGCGAGACTGCCCCTGTAGGTTGGACAAAAACACATTAAAATCACGAGTCGACCGAATCATCATCAGCCAAGGTCGGTTTCGATTGTCAAAGGTATCTTGCATGTCTCCAGCGGTGAAATGCTGAGTCACATAATAGTAGTCTTCGATAACTGAGTCGTCGTTCGTGCGGGTGCCGTCTTCACACAGCCGTAAGCCCGTTTCCATCAAGTCTAAGCTGAGATCGCGTCCGAAGACATCTCTGTAGGTCATGGTGTCGACACTGACGTCGTCGGTGTCGACTTTAAAGAAGTCGACGATGCGATCCCATAGGTGAACCATTCGCGATCGAGGGCGCTCGGTGCGGCGTTCGATCACCTCTTTATCAAGAAGATCCATGATGAACTCGGATTTAGGGCGAATCACCTGGCACGCTTGATACTCGGTAGGAACAAACTCGACTTGCGAGTGTTGAACCACCAGATAGGTGCCTCGGCCATAACTAATGCTGTTACTTTCATTGAGGTTGCGGCCATAGTTTTCCGAGGAGCTCAATGTTTCGGTGCGTGAGGCACCAAGGCTTGTTACGCCGATTTCGGCTTTTAATGAAGCGCTGAAGCTTAGCGAGCTGGATGTGCTTTGTGATGTGCCCCAGTTTTCAGAGCGTCCTAACGAGAAGCTTTCGTTGATGTTGTAGTTAAATGAGGTCCCACCGATGTATTTGGTGCGCTCGGGATCGATGTCTCGAATCATCATGCTAGGGCTTAATGAAAACGTCTGACGATCATCTAAGGTTTCGCGAATACAGGCCTGACGGAAATCGCGCAGAAACTGCTCGAAGTAGTGAATTTGCATGGTTCGCTGAGCGGCCGTTGTTTGGTCATCCAGCTGAATTTGCTGACGTAAAAATCGCCCCGCCCAGCCATCACATAGGCTGGCCTGAAGACGTTGTTTGTCTAAGTAGGATCGGTTGATGTCCGGCGACACCGAGAAGTCAAAAAGTGGTCCTGCTAGAATGTACTTGCCGAATGTTTGTTGCAGCCATAAACGCGCTTCAGGTTCTGAATGAAGCATCGATTTCAGGCGGAACATACGATCGAAGTGGGTCATTCGGTAGCGCCGTTGAAAATCACCTGCAAGCTCGGCAAGTTGTAACTGTCCAAGCTTAATGGACTGTTCCAGGTTGATATGGCTTGGTCGAAGGATAGGGCCTTGGCCGGCGGACAATGGGATGATCGGCCCTTGGTAAACTGGGCTATGAAGTCCGGTGTTTTCAAGGACCAAGTTTTCGGCCCTCAAGGTGGCGTCTTGGTCAATTTCTCGATTTCCAGAAGCGGTCGCTGGCTTCAGTACAACTTTGCTTTCATCGATGGGCTGTAGCTGCATCAAAATTTGGTTCCGTGCACCCATCAGTGTCATGTCTTTTAAGTCGAACTTCAGTGGAGCCACGATTTCCGAGCTTTTCACTTCGACGATTTGTTCCCAAGAACTGACATAGTCCTTTGGTGTGATTTCGCCCTCTTCAGCACGGTAAAATAAACCAATGTTTAATAGGTAGAAGCCATCACGAAGGGCGGCTCCACCGAAACGGCCTCGGGTAATGCTGTCGGCCCGTTGTACACGAGGACTTAGTTTAAGGTAGTAGTTCTTTTCGACGACCAGGCTTAGGTTATGGTCGATCGAATAATTCATTCCAGCCCCATCCAAAGAATAGCTGTTCAAATGAATCTGTGGTGGTCGGCATTGAACCTGTTCTAACTGGTGGGGTTGAAGGTCACGGGCGTCTCTTGCGAAGACCCAGCCTTCATCCCAAGGGTTCACACCCAGGGTCAGTGTTTCTGAAATTCCCGTCGTTGGGTCAGTAAATCGAATGGGCAGCAAGAAGTATCGCTGGCACTGATACCAAAGATGTGAAACTTCGATCGACAATGCCAGACAGCCTTGAGGAGTGGTTCTCAGTGACTGAGTGCTTAGTGGCGGCGCCTGAAGGGCGGCTTCAACTTTGTCGGCATCATCTTGGGCCGGAAAGTATTCGACGACAAATCGTTTATGTCGAAGTGGATCATAGTTTAAGGGCTCTTGCGGGCAGACCGTTGTAATCGCCTGAACGGTCCGTTGAACATTGGTTTCCGTTTCCAAGGTGACCCCACCAAACCGAGCCGTCATAGCCGGAAAGTAGTAGGAGTCGACCGGCCGAAAGACATCACTGTCTTTCATTTCAGGAAGGGGTTTGGCGGCGATAGCTCGGGGCCGAGTCGATTCAAGTTCACCTTCGCGGGGAGATTCCCATGGTCGCTCTGTGAATCGGTAGGTTTTTGTCCCCGTACTAGAGCGGGTAACAAGGTAAACCCGGCCCTCGTTTGGCACTTTTCGAAAGGCCATGGTCATGACCCAGGCGCCCTTGCTTCGGTTCATCGAAATACGTTGAGACTGTCCAAAGGGTTGTAATAGACCGTCGACCTCTGCGAATAGGCCGGCTTCGGCGGGAAGTTCGCTGGCTGGTGCATGTACTTCCAGGGCCATTTCTTGGCCGTTCGCCGTGAGCTCGATTCGCTTTGTAAAATACCTGTAAAACTGATCCTGGTTCGATTGCGCCGATGCGCTGATCGAGATGAGTAGTGCTAATAGATTCGCTGTAGCCAGAAAGATTTGCCCCATCCATGTCCCCTAAGTTCCAGAGGCGAACATATCGAGACCTATTGGGTCAAAACAAGTGATTCCCAAGGGGTGAAATATTTACAGGTTTAAATAGAAGTTTTGCGTAAAGGATCGTCAGGTTTTTGTAATTTCGAGATGGGCCTGGAAATTATGGTCCCAATAGGGGGCCCTTTGGCTTTTGGGACCTATAAGATTCGGTCTATAAACTTTGATTCAAAAAGTACTGAACAGCGATGTTTGTCGCGTCCAAACCACGTGGATCCATATAGCTTGCCTGTCGCGATCCTCCGGACCAGGCGTGGCCCATGCCGATCAGGCTAACTGTTCGAACCAATGACTTTCCGCCAATATGATAGTCCAGGATGCGGGCGGGGTATTTACCTTTGGCTGCTGGGAAATTGGTGGCTCGGGCTTGAACCCGTAGCGAACCATTTGCTTGGCCATCATCAAGGTAGTCATTCACTAGTAAGGCTTGGTCACGAACCTTGGCCGAATTTTCTAAAATGACCGTCCTGTCTCTGGAGCCATGAAAGACAAGAACAGGTAAGGGGGTCACTCTTCTTGGAGCACATTTATAGGCTTTTTCCGCCGAGATCCGAACGTCCGTTGGGGATGTGTTCGCCATGGCATACTTCGCTTGGTCGACGCTTTCGGCGGCTCCATATTCGATACCCGAGTGGACCATGACGCCTTTGATTTGGTCACTGTAACAGTAGGCAAGATTGAGCGCCATAATTGAGCCCGCAGATAAACCCGCAGCAAAAACCCTTCTAGCGGAGATTCCCAAGGATCTAGCTGTGTCAGCGACAGCCTTGGCGATCACGGACAATTCACCGCTATCACGTTTTAGGTTTTCAGGGAGATACCAATTCCAGCACGAAAGAATGTGACGCGAGTAACTTTGCTCAGGGTATAAGACATAGAAGCCGCTTTGATCGGCAGCCTGATTAAACCGCGTTCCTGTGGCCATAACGGATGCTGATTGAGTGCAGCCATGTAGGACAACAAACAGGGCGGGCTCCTGGGCAACAGCAGGGGGCTCATACAGGACGGAGCTCAATTGGATGCCTCGGTATTCGGTGTTAATCCGTCGTGCTTGACCAGAGCCTCCAGGTTGAATTTGGGCAAATGCAGGTACGGCAAATCCAGCAAGAAACAACAGCATTATAAACAAGCGTGGCATGAGGGCTCCTTGAGGGGTTATGGGCTCTCTTTTGTTGTGAACCACATCGGACGGCCTGTGAAGTGAAATTGTCTAAACAGTTTGCACAGGGGCCGCAAAAAACCGCCCCCTGTTTAATTTACCCACATCTATAGGGCCTATTTACGGCTTTAAGTGGCTGAAATCACGTAATTTTCCAGCTGCCGGTCCTAGCATAGTCCTTGCAATTTTTACTTCAAAAGGCTGAGCGGGGTCGATCCCCAGGGAGAGCGCATTGATTCGTAAATCGGTTCTGACATTTTCACTTCTATTGCTGCAGGCATCTGTGGGCTATGCCCAACGGCCTCCTGTGAGCACTGTCAGAGCCCAGGCTGATTCTGAAGTGCGACCAACGCCGTCAAAGCCCTTCGAGCTGAAATGGCAGGCAATTATTAGTGGGCAGAACTATGCGGATCAGCAGGAGGCATCAGAGCTTGCACTGTTTCGCCTGGGGTTAGATGCGACCTACCGGTTTTCAAGAGATGTCTGGTTCAAAGCAGACGGACTGATTCAGTCGGCCACAGGGCGAGTCCAATCAACTTTTGAAGATGAAACCGAAGTGGAAAACTTTTTGTTGCGAGAAGCCACTCTGAATGTTCGAGCCTTTCGTGTGTTAAGGTTAAGCGCTGGGGCGATTTCTCAAAACGCGCTTGGAGCTCCGACTCTTGTTAGTGGGCAACGGTCCTTTCCGGGGGCCGAGGAAGCTCTGACTTTTTCTAACAGATGGGCACAGCTAGAGATTTCTGCAAGGCAGACAATCCCAACGTCGACGACCTTTGCCAATCAAAGCACTGAGATGGAGTCGACGCCGACCTTTTTTAACGAAACCATTCAATTAAAGTTAAAGCCACATCCATACATTATCCTGGGTGGTCATGTGACTCATTGGGCCTTTGCCGATCTATCGAAGTCAACCGCGGCTGATAGTGCTCGCTTTGGAAATACGGTGACTCCGGTGCAAGGGAACCTGAGCGAGTTCTTGTATGAATACTCGGGATTAGAGGCCGGCGGATATGGTCACGCACGACTGTCAAAGTACTTTCGGGTTAAAGCTGGTGGCAGTTTCATGCAAAACAACGAGGCTCCGGAAGGTCTAAATCAGGGGCAGGTGTTGTTTGGTGAAGTCGAGCTGCGAAACTTGATTCCAGGTGTTTCGATCGTTCCGCGTTATGAAAGCATTATTAATCAAGCGGATGTTAGCCCAGCGGTTTTTGCTGACGGAGACTATGGTTACAACAACCGGCAAGGTCAGCTGGTTCGTTTAGGATTAGATTTTTACAAGATGGGTTTTAAGCTGGAAGCAGCCTACTACGACGGTCGCACCATTGAGGATAGTTCGATCCAGTCGGATAACCAGTATTTTTTCATTAATTTTTCGACCCGGCCACGGCAGATTTAGCGAGTGTTGATGATGAAGCAGTTACAGTTAAAAAGTGGATTAGTTGTTGTTGCTGTTTGTGGCCTCCTTTTTTCCTGTGTCAAAGCAGAGAAAGGTCGGCGGGCAGAGGTTGCGGAAGAGCAGGGCTTGAAAACAGCGGCGGTGAACGAGTCGGTCGATACGACGTTTACGAAAGTCGGACGCCTTCAAGGGGAGCTTGTTGCCCGTGATTTGGATCCTGATCCTGACAAGGCGCGAGCTCGTTTCGAGTTTCAAATGCAGCTATTTAGTAAGCAGATGAATCAACCCATTAGCAGCCAAAAGTTTGTGATTCTTGGTGGAGACAAAAAAATCGATGTTGTGACAGATCCCAACGGCTGGATTTTTTGGTCTGAAGATATCGACTACGAACCGAACCCCACGATCATGGAGTTCATCCGGTTTGAGCGACGCATTGAAGGACAGGGCATGTATACAGGAGCTTATGTCCAAAAAATTGATGTATTCCCTTACGAAGACACCCGGATTCGCAAGTTTGTGGTTGATGCCAATATTGAAACTTTAAGTCTGCCAACAGATGGATTTGAAAACTTAAAAGTCCCAGTGATCGTGGAAAAATTTGAAGCTGAAGCCAGTGACTTCCGCTTTGAAGTGGACCAGTGGTTGGGGCTACGGATGTTCTACAATTACAATATTTGGGTCTATCCGCGACTGCCGATTCCAACGGAAACACGAAACTGGTCGCCGATTAAGCCAGGTTACTATCTTGTTCGACTTTTATTGGTTGGTGATAAGACCGTTGGGATTTTGGATTCTCAGCAAGATGAAAGTGAAGACTCGCTTCGTTTGGCTGACGACCGCAACGTCAGTGAAGATGCTTTGGCAGCCGAGTACTTGCGAAACAATGATGCTAATGGCCTTGAAGTCTTGAAATTGAATCAAGAAAACTATCTTGATCATCATGAAGAGGTCGTCCGGATTGGCCTTGGTGAAGATCGCTTGTTGGTGCGTCCCGAATTTGAGCTGAATGATCTTTTTCATATAGGAAAGCAGCGGCATTTACTGATGCAGGTCGTGCCTGTGGATCAGGATTGTTCGATTTTCACGATGAAACCAGGATCGTTAAACAGTGTTGATTTGACTCAGTCTGAGCTTTGTATTGCAGAAGACGTTGAAAAAGGGTCTCCGGTTTATGTCGTGAACAAAGCGGTGGCTTGGACCCGAGATACGGGAAATGCTTTACGCGTTGATAATGTTCCGATGCACCGACTGATTCGTGAAGCGGATGACTTGAAACTTCGTATTGCTCAAGCAGAAAAGGTTTTAAAGGAAAAAGACCTTTTTCCAATGGAAAAGTGGGCTGAGGTTGCAAAGCTTCGCGTTCTTGATCTTGAGAAAAATCCAAATTCGGTGCAGGGGTTTGTTGATGACTTGAATGAAACGGCCTCTGTCCTAAATAACGTTCAGCGGAAGTATGTGGATGCCATGTATAGCATGGCGAATATTTTGAATACGGTTGTTACTGATAAAGATCCGTCTCCAGGTGAACTGGAAGAGACTCCTTGGGTGATCGGGAGCGACAGCTTCCCATTGATCGATCGTTTTCACAAAGCGTCCTTGTTATTGACGAAGTACAAGTTCAACAACAAAGGCGTCGGCGGAGCTGTGACAGTTGATGATATCGACGAGATTGTTGGCTCTGATTTTGGCGTCTATCCGTACTATAACTCGCCGGCAAATATGGCTCGTGTTGGTGAGGACGTGGCTCGAAAGGTCTATAACCTAAGCCATCTGATGTGTGGTTTTTGGATGCTGAAGGCTTGGGGAACGAAAGACTATTTTGATGATATGTCGAAGTATGGTCTTGAAGCTGGTGCACCTCCGTTTTCATACACGCTAACCGGTCGTTACTCGAACGGCGTTCAAGACATCTCAGGTATAAAAGATGACTCGATGGATGGTTGGTTGACCAATCGGCGATTTGCTCCGAACAACCCGCTTGCGGTGTACCCTGAGGGGGAACATGATCGATGGAACCCTCAGTTGTTCCTAGATCGAACCTACTTCCTAGGAACTTGGAATAAATACGCCAGCTATTCCAGCGTTGGTCTTGGTCCGGCAAACCTACTTCGCGTCCATCAGTCGGCGGTTATCCGTGACGCGCGTTTACGGAACCATCCTTATCTGAATTGCTTAAAAGACCCATTCGAGTTTTTTAAGTTCGAACGTAAGGTAAAAGTCGTTGATGGGCTTAAATCGAACCCTGTCTGGGAGGCCTCGTCTCGGGCCAGTATGAGCGTCAGTAATTTCTTTGTTTTCCGACAAGGGTTTGCTAGAAACCAAAGCTATGAGAATTCAACGGGGTTCGCTGCTCGGCCAGGAGTCGGTGGTTTCTCGGTTGGATACAGTTACAACGAGTATGATTCCTTTGGTAAGGTTTCCGAGTACTATCGTGGTACTTGGATTCGTTCGAACCATGAATTGATGCGAATGACTCACCAGTTCGCTATTCGTCCAAGAAAAGTAAAATCCTGCCTGATGATTCGTCCCAATAAGCAAATGCTTGCTGAATGGGGGCAGGGGCATACAGGCCGATTGTATGATATGAGCTTATCTTCTTATGGCAGTCTTGAGGATGTTGCGAGCTATATGACTCCGGGCCTGTTGATTTGTGGTAAGACGCGAGAAACAAACGAAACCTTTCGTGAGCGGTACTACTCGTTTACAGAAGACATGAGTGGGGCCCAGCTCGGGAATCCGAATGATCCTAGAAATCATCGGTTGGCGTTAACCATTCGAGGGTTTTCAGAATTGAAAAACTTCGAAGATCATAATCCGAACAAAGCTTTAGCCTGTTCGATCGATAAGTCGTCGGCAAAGAGGGACGGTGTTCAGGCTGCCTCATTCGTTGAAAACAGTGAAGATTTTTATCAAAACAAGCCGATCAAAGGGGATTGTGTTCAAGCCATTCCTTCGCCCGAGCTAATTAATCAGTCGAATGTTTTTAACTTGTATGACCGTTTGTGGAAGGCTGCCTATCCAGGTGTCATCAGTATCGAGCCTGAAGCCTTCGGGCTTGGAAACTCATCCACTGATGCCGTGGTGCTGGGGCAGGACGAAATGGACGCCACTCCTAATCAATTTACAGTTCGGATGAAGCGATTTGGGAACTACCTTAAGCGTCTATTCTTTGACTAAAAGGTTTTGACAGGCCAAGGGCTTCGACCACTTTTAGGCTGGCTCCTGCGCGTGAAGTGACCTCTTTAGTGATTTCATAACCTAACTCAACTAAGCTTTCGTTCGATAGGCGCTTAAGCACGTCTTTGAGCTCTTTTGCGTCTTTAACGGCATATAAATAGGCCTGTCCACTTGAAGGCGATCGAATCGACTTGAACTCGAGGGCTTCTCGGTTGTTTAAATGGTGAGGCCCCACAATGGTTGGTAGTCCGGCCCCGAGTGCCTCCATAACGCTGTGGACGCTGCCCTGAAAGGAGCCTCCGACAAAGCCTATATCAGCTTGAAGGTAGAGTTCGGCAAGCAGCCCCACTTTGTCTATGACAAGTACATCGGCCTTCGGTGGCTCTGTATCGAGTTCCGAATAGGTTTCTACACTTAGTCCGCGAGAGAGCACCTGCTGAACCAAGCCTTTCATATGATCTTCTGTTGGCTCATGAGGGACAAGAATCAGTCGTAGGATTTGGTTTTTTAATAGATCTTCCGTCGCGTCCAAAAGGACGGACTCATCTTTTTCCCAAGTGGATCCTGCGATTAAAGTCTTTCGGTCATCCATTTTAGATATTGGTTTTGTTGGCTTCGGATCCTCTAGCCGCGCTAAGACCTGGTCATATCTTGTGTCACCCATAACTTGGATTTTGTCCCGTAGATGTGTTGGAGCATTCGCCTCGTCCTTCGGACTTACGACGAAAATGCGATCGACCATGGCTTTTCTGGGGTCAAAGATTCGTTCAGCCCACCGAATGAAGTCCTCCTTGGGCTTGAACGTCGCTGAGAAAAGCAACGACGGAATCTTTCGTCGGCGAGCCTGATGTAGCATCTCGGGCCAGAGGTCCGTTCGCGAAATGAGCCACGCCTTCGGTTGGTGATGATCTAGAAAATCTCGGCAAGCCCCAGGGAGATCAAAGGGAAGTGGGCAGCTGAAATCGACCCCAGGAAACCTTTCTATGTTCGTTCGATAGGTTGGTGAAAAATAGGTGACCAAGATTTTTTCGCTGGGAAAGCTTTTCTTGATTTCAGTGATGACGGGCTTCGCGTATTCAAATTCCCCAGAGCTACAGTGAATCCAAATGGGCTTTTGGTTGCGTGGTAGAGCAAGCCAAGGCCATTGGCCGCTAGGGGTCTTCTTGCGCATAGATAAGCCCACTCGAATCTTCGATCCAAGCCAGGGGCGAAAAACCAGTAGCCCGATGTAAATAAAAGGAACAATAAGGCGATATATATAAATCATGAGTTCAGTATTTTGTTGAGCTCTTTGCTTACCCGCTCAGGGGTTATGTCCACAAGGCATTTTTGATAGACCTTATTCGTGCATGGGTCTCGGCCGTCTTTACTGCAAGGTTTACAGGGTAAGTCGACTTCTAAAGTTTTCGAGCTAGGTCGAGTCGGGTAGCCAAAGGCGGTTGGCCCGATCAGGGCTAGCGTCGGGCGGCCGATAAGATCGGCGACGTGCAGGATGCCGGTGTCGTTACTGATTACGGCACTGGCTTCTTGAACCAAGGTGGCGCTTTCAATCCACGAAAGTTTTCCTGCCAGATTGAAGACTCGCTCGGGAGCAAGGCTGTATAGTTCATTGATGAATGTGTCTTCTGGGCCCCCCAGCATGACGAATCGAATGCTGGGATTGATTTGAATTAATTTTTTCCAATGGGATAGTGGCCACCGTTTGTTTTTCCAGGCGGCTGAAGGGGCGCAGAGGACATAGGGGGATGAGGGCGTTTTTTCAGAGGTGGGCAAAGACAGTGAGCGGGTTTTGACCGAGCCGTCTTTCAGCCACTTTTGAATAGGAGTGACGAAGGATTGAGCGGAGTAGTAGGGCTGAGGAAAAAAATTCCAGCGAAGTTTAAATAGGGCGAAGCGCTTAAGTCGGTTTTTCGAGCGTGTTGCCAACTTTGGACGATGGTCGATGCGACTAAAGGCAAGAAATAGCTTTGCAAGAAAGCTTCTAGGGTTGCTGTGGGCATCGTAAACATGGGTAAAGTTTTGGCGACGAAGTTGAATAAGGAACTTTAAATAACCAAGTAGCCCACTGGATTTATCAAAGCGCCAGACACGGTCGACAGCGGGGCAGACTTCCACGATGGGTGCGAAATTGGATTTTGTTAACCATTGTACTTCCGCTCCAGGAAAGGATTCCTTCATTTGGTAAGCGGCTTCCAGATTTTGAACGATGTCTCCAAAACTGGATAGGCGAATGATCAACACCTTTGTTGTTGGGGTTGTCGGAAGCTTGTTATTCATTCGAATCCGTCTCACTCCGAGAATGGGGTCACTGGACTTTATGCGATATTAATACATCCGCCTAAGAGCTGGACCAGAATCCCATATTTTCTTAAGTTTTCAAGCACTTAACGCGTATACTAGAGGTATGCCACATGTGTCTATAGTTCTCGAGGCAAATGACGACGACTTTGCGAAGATTGAAAAAATCTTTGCAAAGGTTGGTTCAGGTTTTGAACTTCTACGATTCAAAACTTTGGCTGACTTTGGGGTGTGGTTTAAGAAATTTGTTGAGGATCCGGAAAGCTTTTACGAAGACGAAAACGATGAATTCATCTGTCACATGCTGTTGGGTTATTTTCAGATCGTTAATAACACCCATTTTAGTTTACTAAGAAAAATCAGTACCTATTTTCATAAGCATCGGCATCTTCCGGAGGGCTTTGATCAATTACCCATTGTTATTTCGGTTCGAGACGTCGATGAATTTGATGTGGAAGACTATATGGATCCGATCGTGGGGTCTTTGCTTTTCAAACCGATCGACCATGCTTTGTGGCCCTCACAGATTGACTGGGCGATTAGTGGCATTGAAGC
>NYZX01000197.1 GCA_002686065.1 Pseudobdellovibrionaceae bacterium
AATATTCGTTATCAGGTTGCTGGTGGCGGCTCGGCGGATGCCAACCGTGTCCCGGCGAATGTAAAGCCGCAAAAGCAGCTGAACTGGTCGTTCTCGGGCGAGTACTGGGAAGACGAAATTGGTAACTATCGTTCACAACTTAAAAACAATTGCCCAAAGGCAGGAACTCGTTTGGCTCTGCCAAAAGCGCGAGCGGCAAACTAGGAGTACGTAATGAAAAATGTATTTATTTTCGGAGTGATAGGTCTTCTTACTATTCCCGCGCACGGGGGAAGTACGAAAGAAGAGGGTTTAGCGCAGCTGAAGACTAACAAAGAAAACAGCGCCAAAAACTACGATCAGTATCAGCAGAACTTTGATATCGCGACTAAAAACGTTGAAGAAGCGACCAAAGCCATTGCGAACCTTCGCAAGCAAAGAAAAGCTTTGGGGTTGAACAATACGAGCGTCGAAGAAAATAAAAAGGCGCTGGATAAGATGCGCATCGAGATCGAAAAATTCAAAGCCGCGGAGAAGGCTAAAAAAGAGTCTGAAGCTGCTGAGATTGCCAAGCTGGAAGCACTTTTGAAACGAATGAAAGAAAACCAAGAACAGCGAAAGCTGAACCTTGAGGCCTATGACCAGAAGGTGGCAGAAATTGCTCAGGAAAAACTAGAGTGGGATGCTCAGCAAAGAAACCTAGCTAGTTTGAACAAGAAGATTGACGAAAAAGAAAAGCAGATCTTGAAGGTTCAAAAAGAGTGGGAAGCTAAAAAGGCGGACTATAAAGAAGAAGTTGCTAAGTGGAAAAAAGAGTCTCGAAAGGCTGATGAGCTTCACGATAAGTTCACTCGTCTAAACAATTAGAACGGACGGTTCGGGTCGCAGGGTGTTTTCTGCGTCCCGGAGTTTCGGCTTAGTAGTCAATCTTTCCGCGGGTTCGCTTTTTGTCGGCCTGCTTCTTTTTAGAATCCAAACGTTTTCTTATCGAGGCCCGAGTCGGCTTGGTCGCTTTGCGTTTCTTCGGAGGCTTGATTCCTGTGATCAGAAGCTGCTCTAGGTAGGACCAGGCTGCGGCTTTGTTTCTGTGCTGGCTCCGGTGCGAACTTCTTTTAATAATCAGTTCTCCAGATTTGGTGAGGTACCTTGCTAACACGGGCCTTAGTCGCTGTCTTTCCGTTTCGGAAAGCGCCGAAGAGCTAGCGAAGCTCCAATGAAGCTCGACTTGAGACTCGGTCGTGTTGACGTGCTGACCGCCTTTGCCTGAGCTGCGGGATGTCGACCACCAGATTTCGTGCTGTATTCGATCGATATCCATCGATGGCTCCTTTAGCCTATTTGTATTCCTTTTGCGTATGATTGTAACAGCTGAGGGCTTGGAATGAATCTGATTTTCAGTTCCAGTCAGACCGCTCGGTCTTTACGCTTCGGCTACGAAGGCTATGATTTGCTTAATATATAAGCATGGCGTCACAGAAAAGAGGGGGCCTGGTGAGTCTTTTTGTGACGAAGCTTGGTCCTCTGAACAGCCTTTCACATAATGATAACTAGTTGAAAATACAATAGGGTAATGTCATTCTCGTAGCGCGCAATAAAAAGGAGAAATAATGGCTGAGTCACAGACGTCTGCTGGGCCATCCACGGATCAACAACTTGTTGAAAGCTCTCGCTCGTTTGCTTTCACCACGCGGCTTGATGACATCGTAGCTTGGGGACGTAAAAACTCTCTTTGGCCGATGCCATACGGGACAGCTTGCTGTGGAATCGAAATGATGTCCGTCATGGGGCCGCGTTATGACCTTGCTCGCTTCGGTGCTGAGGTTGTGCGATTTTCGCCTCGTCAGGCCGATCTTCTGATCGTGGCCGGAACCATCACTGAAAAGATGGCGCCCATCATCGTTCGTATCTACGAACAGATGCTTGAACCAAAATATGTGTTGTCTATGGGTGCTTGTGCCAGCTCTGGCGGGTTCTACCGGGCCTATCATGTGCTTCAGGGTGTTGATAAAGTTGTGCCGGTTGATGTTTATGTGCCGGGGTGTCCTCCGACACCGGAAGCTGTTCTTGATGGCATCATGGTCATCCAAAAAATGATTCAAGATCACACGCCTCGTCCATGGAAAGACTCATGGACCCCAGGAGTATACAGATGAACCGCATCGAAGAATATCGCAGGGATCTTAACGAAAAGTTTCCGGGCAAAAGTTTTAAACTTCACTACACCAACGGGAACAACGTCTTAGAGGTTGCTAAAGACGATGTTTACCCGGTCCTTGAATATCTTAAAGGCTCGAATCGTTTTGACCTTATGATGAACCACGGTGGGGCGGATTTTCCCGAGCGCGCTAAGCGCTTTGATTTGTTCTATGAGCTGTTTTCGACACGTGACTACGCACGACTTCGAGTAAAAACTCAGGTCGGCGAAAACGAGTCGATCCGATCGATTCAGCCCCTTTGGAAGGGGATTAACTGGTTTGAGCGTGAAACCTACGACATGTTCGGAATCAAGTATGATGGCCATCCAAATTTGCGCCGGATTTTAACTCACCACCAGTTTGTTGGGCATCCTCTTCGTAAGGATTACCCTGCTGATCGTCAGCAGCACTGTACCGAACCTTTGCCGATTCATTTTGAAGATGACTTTGATTACAAGCCGGATCCAAACTCGAACATGGTTCCGCTGAATATTGGTCCTTCCCACCCTGCGACCCATGGGACACTTCGTGTGATGACCGAGCTTGATGGTGAAAAAGTAAACCGCGCGCATGTCGAGTTGGGTTATCTTCATCGCTGTTTCGAAAAGATGGCAGAAACTCACCCCTACAATCAGGTTATTCCATATACGGATCGCTTGAATTACTGCTCGGCACCGATGAATAACGTCGGATATTGTAAAGCCGTCGAAAAGCTTTTGGACGTAGAAATTCCTCCGAAGGCCCAGGCTATGCGTGTCATTCTTTGCGAGTTCTCGCGTATCATTGATCATATCGTGTGTCTTGGGGCTTCGGCTGTTGACCTTGGTGCATTGACTGGGTTTTTCCACCTGTTTCAGTACCGCGAAATGGTCTACTCGCTTTTTGAAAAGCTATGTGGCGCTCGCCTGACGGTTTCTTTGACTCGTGTTGGTGGAATGGCTCAAGACCCTCCACCAGACTGGATTGAGCTAGCTCTTGGAACAGTAAAAAAGATCCGTGAAGGGATTGATACCCTTGATCAGATGCTGACTGAAAATAAAATTTGGATTCAGCGGACTCGTGATGTGGGTAATATCACCGCTGAAAATGCCATCGCTTGGGGATACACCGGGCCATGCTTGCGGGCGGCTGGTGTGAACTTAGACCTTCGAAAAGCCGAGCCTTACTACGGATACGAAACTCTTGATTTCGACGTGCCTGTTGGGACAAGTGGTGACATCTATGACCGTTACTTGGTTCGTGTTGAGGAAATGAAGCAGTCCTGCCGTATCATCGAGCAAGTCTGTAAAAACATGCCTGGCGGTGATTACACGATTCGCGACAAAAGTATCGTCCTTCCTGAAAAGAAAGATGTGTACGGAAATATCGAAGGTTTGATGAACCACTTTATGTTGGTGATTAACGGCCTTCGTCCTCCCGAAGGTGAAGTCTACGACTACACAGAGGCCGCGAACGGCGAGCTTGGATTTCAACTGTACAGTGACGGAACAGGAAACCCTTACCGTTTGAAAGTTCGTCCACCATGCTTTTCGATTTATCAAAGTTTCTCTGAGCAAGTGACTGGCGGCCTTGTTGCTGACGTCATCGCTGTTCTTGGAAGTATGAACCTCATTGCTGGTGAATTGGATAGATAAAGGATAGATGCATGTTTCAGTTATCTCCTGCAGGAATTGATTTTGTTAAAACGGAATTAAATCGCTACGAGACCAAGCGATCGGCCATTCTTCCTTGTCTTTATAAAGTTCAAGAGGAAAACGGTGGATGGGTCAGTCCTGAAGCGGTGAACCACTTGGCGGATGTCATGGATATTCCGGCGGCCCATATTAACGAAGTTTTGTATTTCTATACGATGTACAACAAAAAGCCGGTGGGTCGGCTTCATGTTCAGGTTTGTGCAACCATTTCTTGCGCCATGAATGGAGCTCGTGAATTGGCGAAGCATATCTGTGACAAGTACCAAGTCAAAGAAGGTGAAATCAGTGACGACGGAATGGTCACGGTCACAAAAGTAGAGTGTTTAGGGTCTTGTGGGACGGCGCCTATGATGCAAATCGGGAATGCATACTATGAAAACCTAACCAAAGAATCAGCGATCGAAGTTATCGAAGATTTGAAAAAGAAATCGACGAACCAATAGGTGCGAAATGGAAGTAAAGATCCTCTCAGAACACTATCATAAAGACGACTTTCAAGGGCTGACTGGCTACAAGGCCAATGGCGGCTACGAAATGTTGAAAAAGGCCTTCACCATGAAGCCTCAGGAAATCATCGACTTGGTCAAGGCGGCTGGTCTTCGTGGTCGCGGTGGAGCTGGGTTTCCGACCGGCGTGAAGTGGGGCTTTTTGCCAGACAATGGTGAGCCTCGCTACTTGTTGTGTAACGCTGATGAAGGCGAACCTGGAACCTTTAAAGATCGAGAAATGATGGAGCGTGCGCCTCATCAGTTGGTTGAAGGGATGATTATCTCGGCCTTCGCCATTGGATCAAAAAAATCTTACATTTATATCCGCGGTGAATACGACGACAGTATCAACTCGTGCCGACAAGCGATTAAAGAGGCCTACGATGCGGGGTTATTGGGTAAGAATATCATGGGCAGTGGCTTTGACCATGATATGGACGTCTATTGTGGTGCAGGTGCCTATATTTGCGGGGAAGAAACAGGAATGATCTCTTCACTAGAAGGTAAAAAAGGTCAGCCTAAGTTGAAGCCGCCATTTCCAGCGGTTCAGGGGTATCTTGGAAAGCCGACGATTGTAAACAACGTCGAAACACTAGCCTCTGTCATATACATTCTTCGTGATGGTGTGGATGCTTACCGTAAGTATGGGACTGAAAAATCCCCAGGAACCAAGTTGTTTTCCGTCAGTGGAAACGTGGTAAAGCCCGGAAACTATGAAGTTCCCTTGGGCTACCCCTTGAAAGATCTTATTTTTGATCTTTGTGGAGGGTTAAAGCCAGGCCGAAAACTAAAGGCGGTGATCCCTGGCGGATCGTCGGCACCTATTTTGACGGCCGAAGAAGCTATGGTTGCGACGCTTGATTATGAAAACCTAGCTCAGCACGGGTCCATGCTTGGGTCTGGTGCGGTCATGGTGATCGACGATAGCAATTGTATGGTGGATTTGCTGGGTGTGACTTTGCATTTTTATCATCATGAGTCCTGTGGTCAGTGTACGCCTTGCCGTGAAGGAACTGGCTGGTTGGATAAAATTGTTCACAGTATTTTGGATGGTAAGGGGCGTCTGCAAGATATCGATCTTATGGACGAAGTAGCCGGTCATATGATGGGGCGAACCATTTGCGCCCTCTCGGATGCAGCGGCTATGCCGACTCTTAGTTTTCTAAAAAAGTTCCGTGACGAATTCGAATTCTACGTTCGTGAAGGACGTTCTAAGGTGAAGGGGCAAGCACATGCTCAAATGTAAGATCAATGGACAAGACGTCGAGGTCGCAGAGGGATCAAGCATTATCGAAGCTTTCAAAGCGACGGGGCAAGACATTGCTCATTACTGCTGGCACCCGGGTTTATCAGTTGCTGGTGTCTGCCGACTATGTATGGTCGAAATCGAAGGGAATCCACGTCTTCAAATTGCGTGTAATACGCAAGTGCAAGAGGGCATGGTGATCAATAATAACTCGGATAAAATCAAAGACGCCGTTAAGTGGGGTCTTGATTTTCACCTGATCAATCACCCCTTGGATTGCCCTATCTGCGCCCAGGCTGGTGAGTGCCAACTGCAAATTCAGTACATGAAGTTTGGTCAATACGATCCTGAAATGGCCGAGCGCAAAGTGAAAAAGCGCAAAGTGGTGGATCTGGGGCCAAAGATTGTTCTTGATACCGAGCGCTGTATTTTGTGTTCTCGTTGTGTGCGTTTTACGGATGAGGTCTCAAAGACGAACGAATTGGGTATTTTTAATCGCGGTGACCACAGTGAAATCGGAACGGTTGATGATCGCCCACTGGATAACCCTTATTCCGTAAACACGGTAGACATTTGCCCCGTTGGAGCACTGACCTCTCGTGAATTTCGATTTCAGCAGCGGGTTTGGTATCTAAAAAACGAAACCACTGTTTGTAATGGCTGTTCGACAGGCTGTAGCACCAAGGTGTACTTCAATGAAGAGGGCATGTGGCGAGTGAAGCCAGATCATAACGATGACGTAAATGGTTATTGGATGTGTGACGAAGGTCGTGGGACTCCTCGATTCGTTAACAAAGACAGCCGCTTGTTGTCGGCTTGGAACGGTCAAAAAGACGAAGGGCAAGATCTTGAGGCTGGGGCGGCTGCGAAAGCTGTTGGCCAAACGCTAAAGAAGGTCGTCGCTGAGCAGGGTTCAGACAAGGTGGCCTTCGTTGTGACTGGTCAATACACGGATCAAGAAAACAGAGCTTTCCTGAGCTTAGCAAAAGATCTTGGTGTGAAGGTTTATCACTGGGTGAATAATCCAGAGAAAATGGACGAGTTTGATGGGCTTCTTATCCGTGGTGACAAGAACCCAAATACCTATGGTCTGAAAGAAGCGATGAAAGAGGTGGGTGTCGGTTCACCTTGGTCGGAGCTTGAGTCGAGTGTTTCGGATTTGGAGTACGTCGTCGTAGCTGGTCCGGAAAACCATTTTGCTTATTCTGATCTGACTGACAAAGTGGACCTGTTTTCGAAGGCGAACCACCAAGTTTGGTTTGTCGCTGGTGACCATGACGTACTTCGTGCTGCCTCTAACAAGGTTTCGTTGATTCCAACGAAAACCTACGTTGAGAAAGACGGGACTTACAAAAACTTTGAAGGTCGTGAACAGCGTATTCGTCGTGTGATGACTCTTGTTCCTGGCGCACTCAGCCTAACAGAGGCGTCCAAGTTGATGTCGGGACAGGAACTACTCGTCGATGGCAACGTCTCTGAAAGTTACAGAAAGACGAACTTCTTTTCTAGCAACGAGCGAGGTTACCTATGAGTTTAGTGAAGAAGCCCAGTTTTAAGGCCTCTTGGTATCTAATTGGTATTTTCAAAGGAATGGGAATTACCTTTTCGAACATGATTCGTAACCTTGTGAAAAAGGCCGGAAACGACAAGATTTCCTTGGCGATGAAGACCTACAATTACCCGGAAGAAAAGTACGAGTATGGTCCCAGATTTAAAGGAAATCATGTTCTGACCGTTAAAAAGGACGGTTCGATTCGTTGTACGGCCTGCATGCTTTGCGCGACCAATTGCCCCGCCCAGTGTATTAAGATCACGGCTGCTGAATCTGATGATAATACGGTCGAAAAGTACCCGATCAGTTATGAAATCGATATCCTTCGGTGTGTCTTTTGTGGGTACTGTGAAGAGGCTTGCCCTGTTGATGCGATTCGAATGGGTCCAGAGTGGCAGACGGCTGCTTTGAACGGTTCTGATTTTAGTTACGACATCAAGCATTTGGCATACCGAGCCCAATTAAAAGGTGGGATCGTTTCTCGGGTCGACGAAGAAGAGCGCCACAAAGCAGGTATTTAGGCCCTGATCCCACCAATATCTGCGCCGACCTTGTGTTGATCTTAGCGGGACCTTGTTTCTTTTTCCAATTTCTCTGTGGAACTGTCGCTTTGCCTCTTTTTACTGGGATGTTGTTTACCTCAGTGGTAAGCCCTGGTTGTCGTGGTACATAGCCACGACCTTTTAAAGGGGGCCCTGTGTTTCGAAAATTGACTTTCTTTGTTGGTATTATAGTTGGACTTCGTGTCGAGGCTTTTGAGCTTAAAGAAGTTCAAATAAGCCATAGCTACAACACTGAGATCTCGGCCAGGCCCGAGCTGGTTCGAAGTAAAATTTTAGGTCCAGATGCGATTATGGTTGCCAATTTGGCGCTTCAGTTCCCGGAAGATTTTCAAGCACTGGTCGCCGATGGGCGCCAGTTGACTAATATACAGGTACTGCGGATGCGTGAAGAGGATCCACGCTTTAGTGATACGATAGAAATCAAAATCTTTGCTGAAAGGCCGGTTTTCTTTGGATTCGGTGGTTCCGATAGCAGTCTTTTTCAAGTTCTGACGATCGAAAGAAGTCGCGACTGCGGACCTCCGGGCAATAAAGCGCCCTGCCAGTTATTGTATCGTAATAAGGGCTTGCAAGAGGTCGAGGTCGAATCGTCTTTTTATATTTTCGATAAGGTCCTGGTCGAGGATCCTGAAAACTACATGCTAAACGAGTAGTCGCTCCGGTTCGCTTTCCGTAAATAGGACTCAAAATAGCTTGAATCCTGGGGTAGCCTTAGGGGATGAAAATCGCTTTTGACACCCCTTTGAAATGGCAACGTGTTAACGAGGCCCTGACGGATGACTTCGGATTCAAACCTCGTGAGGGCACGGCTCATTTATACCGCGGCCTTCGGCATGCGATTTTAGAAGCAACCATGGGCTTGGTACGTACCTACCCTCATAAGACCAAAGCTTACTATGTCCGAGGCCAAACTCCTTATTTTGAGCGCGCGATGCGAGTGCTTGCCGCTGACGGTTTTGACGTCCAGCCCATCGACCTTTCGACGGCCTTGAATCAGCCGGAGTGGGTTGATCAGGTCCCTTCAGAGACGGGTTTTGTTCTATATGCCTGGGACGACCCATTGTTGGGGCAAGTCTATCCCCTGGAAGAATTTCAAAAGCGCCTTATAGATAAAAAGATATTCAGCCTTGAGGTGTCACATCAGCGCCACTTTTTTCAGCCCCGACCCGAGAAAATCGAACGTTTTCAGCTAAAATTGTGTGCTTTGGAGGAGGACCTGGCTGTTGGCTTGTTTGGGGCTCGAGCTAAAATCTCTGGTCTTAGCTGTGACTCCTTGGTTTGGTCGTCGTCGGATATCGAGCGGGCGAAGGCATCTTGGGTGTCTCTGGTCGAAGATCAAGCAAAGGTCAGTGAGTTCGAGTCGAACCTGCC
>NYZX01000198.1 GCA_002686065.1 Pseudobdellovibrionaceae bacterium
CAGGTTTGAGCTTCGAAAACTGGTGAGATGTTCCTTTTACCTGAGATTCAGCAACGATATTTCCGGATTGATCTTTTAAGACAACTTTGTATTCAGCAGCACCTTTAAGCTCTTCCCATTCGACTTTGACGGCGCCACGGCGGTTCGCTTTGATTGTCGAAGCAAGGCCTCTGGAGAAATCAGGGGCGGGAAGTAGTGGTTGTTGCGCGACAACGATGGGTTTAACGGCTGAGGCCGACAACTGCTGTCCGCTTAAGTTAAATCCGCCGACTTGAAAGTAGTATCTATCGTCTTGTGGCACCGGCACTTTAAAGGGTTCTCCGGCTTGCTTATCCATCCAAGCCGCCTCTTTGACGCCGGATTGGCTGTCAGCAAAGCGAACTTGGTAGTAATCCAATCCGGGTTGGGCCACGTATTCAACAAGTGCGTAGGGCTTTTCTGTGACATATCGGAAGGACTCCGGTTTGTCGCCCCGAGCAAACTGGATCGGGTCCAAGGATTGAATCTTAAGCTCGCGAGACGTCGCAAACCGTGATTTTTTATTTTCGGAGTTGACCGATGCCACAGACCATTTGTATTCGCCGGGCGGAATATTAATGGCTTTATACTGAAGGGCTGTCACGTCTTGCGAGACAACCGTCTTCTTTGACTGAGAATCAATGACTTTCAACTGATAGACCGTAATTCCGGGGACCGACTTCCAAGTAAAGTAAATGCCCTTTTCTTTGACGTCTTGATACTTGAAGTTTTGGTCCGCCAGCGGCGACCCAAGGTCTGGAGGGACCAGCTTTGAATTGATTCCAAGATCAAACGACCAGATCTGACTGGAAACGGCTTCTTTTTTGCCTTCGATATTTATATAGCCAGTGATCCGCCAGAAGTAGGTTCCGGCAGCCTGAAGATCAAAGGTCATATGGTCTGTGTTTGTAGGTAAGGCCTGCTCGATGACCTTGTTCCGAAGGCCGGCATCTTTGGCAACTTCTAAGAATAGGGATTCATGTTTGCTGTCCGCCACCCAGCGAAATTCAAGCTTCGGTTGGTCCTTCGATAGGATATAGGGATCCTGGTTTTTTGGGCTGACCAGGGTTGGTGGGGTCTTTGCGACGACGCGAACGGGGAAGGTTTTTGACAGGATCGTCGGCTTCGCGGGATCGGTGCTTTCGGCCACCAGACGCCAGTAGTACTTGGCCACTTTCGATGAGGCTTTCAGTTCACCGGATTGACCACCGGCTTCGACGTCTTGGTTTCTACGGAGATCCGAGCGAGATGAGCCACGCTCAAGGTAGACTTTGTAACCTTCAGATAGGGGTTTCCACTGAAAGGCCACTGGCTCGCGTTTGTAGACGTCGATATAGACGTCCTGATTTGGTAGCGGTGAAATGATTTGAAACTGTTCCTCAGTGACTTTCACTTTGCCTTCGTCACTGATAACCCCTGACTTTTCACTGTCCAGGATGACTTTTTCACCGTTTTTGTTTTTTAGTTCGGCCTTCCCTTTGAAGACATCTAAGCTAACGTCCCCGGTTTTCGTTTCAGAGATACTTAAATCCGCTTCGGCGAGGTCGATTTCGCTATTTTTGGTTTTAAGAGTGATCTTTTTCGCGGCTGGTCCACGAGCGCCACCGGCAAAGGTTTGACTTTTGACGAACAGATTACCTTTAAGGAAGGTCAAAGCCAGTCCTTCCCGGTTTTCTTCAATGGTAATCTCGGAGTCGGGCTCGAGGTCGATCACGAGGCCTGAGGACTTAAACAGAATTCGGGCTTCACTGGCTTTTAGTGTTCGAATATTTTCGCCTGCGAAAAGGTCTTGATTACGGGTAACGGTTTCCCAGAAGGTTCGGCCGCGTGCTTTTCTTTGGACTTCGTTGTCGACATCTTCCAGTAGGGCGATGGACTTAAGCGCACCCGAGTTATTTGACTTCGGGCGATTCAATTCGTACCAATAATCGGTACCAGCCCAACAGCCACCAGAAATGAGCGCTGCGACGATGAGACGTTTGCTATTACGCATAGTAGATAGACCTCCGGATTCATCTTTAAATCGGCGTTAGTTAACTAAATTATTAGGGCTAGGGAACTTTAGGCCTGTTACCATATGGGGCAGGAGCAAAGTCTAGAAAGGTAAATCATGTCCGAGAATCTGATCACACTTCAAAGTAAAATCGCCGACTTTTGTCGAGCTCGCGACTGGGACCAATTTCATGGCGCCAAGGATCTTGGCATAGGTCTAGTTACAGAGGCCTCTGAACTTCTTGAAATTTTTCGTTTTCAATCGGATCAGCAGGTCGCTGAACTTTTCAACGGGCCCCGCCGCTCGGATATCGAAGATGAGATGGCAGACGTTTTGTTTTTTTTACTGCGAATGGCACAGCGCTATGATGTTGATCTACCCGCAGCCTTAAAAAGCAAAATGAAAAAAAACGAAGAAAAGTATCCCGTTGAAAAAGCAAAGGGGAGCAACAAAAAGTACAACCAGTTCGACCCGTCCTAGTGGTTTAGGCTTTTCCTAGGATCCGGTTGTAGCCTTCAATGACAGTTTGGAATCCTTGATATAGGGATTCCGTCACTAGGGCGTGTCCAATGCTGACTTCTTTGATTTGTGGGATCGCCGAAATCAGAGCTCCCAGGTTTTGTAGATTCAAGTCATGCCCCGCGTTTAGTTCGATACCCAGTTCAATCACTTGATCGGCTAGGATTCGGTAGGTTTCCAGAACCCGATCGGCCGAACCGGCATGAAAAGCTTTAGCAAAAGATTCCGTGTAAATTTCCACACGTTGAGGTGCGATGTCTTTTAAAGCTTGCCTTTCTGACTCGTTCCAGGAATGGGCATCGACAAACAAAGAAACACGTGGGCAGGCTTGATTCAGTGTTTGAAGAACTGATTTTAAAAAGTCTTTGTTTTGTTCAAGCTGCCATCCGGCGTTGCTGGTTAGAACATCAGGAGGGTCAGGAACTAAGGTGACTTGATCGGGGCGAATGTCCTCTATCAGTTGAGTGAAGTCATCACTGGGGTAGCCCTCAATATTGAACTCGACAGGGCTTGGTAGGTCACTGATCATTTTCTTAAGGTCGTAAACGTCTTGCCGCGTAATATGCCGCTCATCCGGACGTGGGTGCACCGTGATACCAGGTGCGCCAAATTCGATCAAATCCCGTGAAACCCTTACCAGGTTTGGATAGTCTTGCCCCCGCGCATTACGCAGAGTTGCTATTTTATTCACGTTGACGCTCAGTTTGGTCACAAATTAGCCCCGATCTTAGTGTGTTCAAAATCCTAACAGAGTTCTGACAAGCTATAAGTCCGATAACAGTATATTGCAATCAACAAGGCACAAGAAACATTGTGAGGGGTTTATGAAAACAATTTCCTTCGTTCCATTCGCCGTCTATACATTCGTACTTCTTATTTCAACTCAGGCTGTTGGAGCCCAGCTTATCAGTGGGGCCGGGGCGTCTTTTCCCTATCCTTTGTATTCCAAGTGGTTTTCTGAATACCGTCATGTCGATAAAAGCGTAAAGATCAATTATCAGTCGATCGGTAGCGGTGGAGGTATCCGTCAGTTTCTGAAGGGGACCACCGATTTCGGTGCAAGTGATGCACCGATGAAAGATAAAGAGCTCGCAAAATCGAAGCAGCCCATTCTTCATATTCCGACAACGATGGGGGCGGTCGCGGTCACTTATAATATTCCAGGTGTAAAAACATCCCTGAAGCTGACACCGGACGTTTTGGCTCAAATTTTTATGGGGAAAATTAAAACATGGAATGACCCAGCCATTGCGAACCTGAATCCACAGGTAAAATTACCCGAGAAGCAATATATCGTGGTCGCTCGCCGTTCTGACGGGAGCGGGACCACTTATATTTTCACTGATTATTTGTCGAAGATCTCTTCTGCTTGGAAGGAAAAAATTGGGACGGGTAAGTCGGTCAAGTGGCCCACTGGCTTGGGCGCAAAGGGGAATGAAGGCGTAACGGGGTTGGTTAAAAACAATCCGGGAGCGATTGGGTACGTCGAGCTGACCTATGCTTTGTCGAACCAACTTCCTGTTGTTGCTTTGAAAAATAAGGCCGGGAAGTTCGTGGTTCCGTCCGTTTCCAGTGTGAGTGCCGCTGCTGATGGGCAGTTGAAGGAGTTACCAAGTGACTTTCGCGCGTCCATCACGAATGCCTCTGGTCAGAATGCCTATCCGGTCGCCGCTTTTACCTACCTCCTTGTTCATCAACATATGCCTAAAGAAAAAGGCCAGAAGTTGGTTCAGTTTCTTAAGTGGGCGATGGCGGATGGGCAAAAAATGGCGCCAGCCTTGATGTATGCTCCGCTACCAAAGTCTTTGATTCCAAAGGTCATGAAAAAAGTGGAAGGGATTTCCTTTAAGTAATAGGCAGAAAACATGAGTCAGGTCGCAAGCACAACTGAAGCCATACCCCAGAGGTCTCGACGTCGTGACCTTCACTTGGCTGACCGGATCTTTTACCGTGTGGTGAAGGGGACGGCTTGGGGAATGATGGTTCTTCTGCTTTCGATGATCGTTGTCATTATGACTATGGCATGGCCGGCTTTAAAAGAGTTCGGCCTTCGTTTTTTTGTGACCAATGATTGGGATACTTTAGGGGATTCATTTGGAGCTCTGGCACTGATTTACGGCACAGTGATGTCATCGATCGTGGCCTTAGTCATATCCGTCCCTGTCAGCGTCGGAGTGGCCTTGTTTCTAAATGAATTGGCGCCAAGGTGGCTGTCTAAGCCCGTTGGATTCTTGGTCGAGATGTTAGCCGCGATCCCATCCATTGTATACGGTCTGTGGGGGCTTTATGTTCTAGCTCCTTTTTTGCGTTCAGAGGTCCAACCGTTTTTATCAGAGGCATTCGGCTTTCTTCCTTTGTTCGAAGGCCCACCTCTTGGGGTTGGGATGCTTTGTGCCGGAGTGGTCCTCGCTATCATGATCACTCCGACCATTGCTTCAGTGTGCCGTGAGGTCTTTGCAGCTATTCCTGTGGCTGTTCGGGAAGCCGCTTTGGGTTTGGGGGCGACAAGATGGGAAATGTTACGGATTTCCGTCCTTAGAACCTCGGTTTCAGGAGTCGTCGGTGCAGTGATTCTTGGGTTGGGGCGCGCGTTTGGTGAGACCATGGCGGTGACTATGGTGATTGGTAATATTGAGCAGATAAAGCTATCCCTTTATGAGCCTGCGCAGACCATGGCATCGATTTTGGCAAATCAATATGCAGAAGCCGATAGTGACCTTCATCTTTCTGCTTTAACAGCCATAGGTTTTTGTCTTTTTGTCGTGTCCTTGGTCGTCAACGGTAGCGCTCGTTTTGTTGTTTCAAAGTTTGAAAAGCGCGAACGAGGGGAGGTCTAGTGGACTTTGCCTACCGCCGGCGCAAGTTTGTTAATCTGGTTTCGCTGGCTGGCATTTTTGGGTTAGCTGTTTTGGCGGCTGTACCCTTCTTTGTCGTTAGTGTTTTCGTCCTTGATAAAGGCCTTGGCGCGATAAGTTGGGATTTCTTTACACAGCTGCCGAAGGGGCCAGGGGAAGAGGGCGGAGGAATGGCCAACGCGATCGTCGGAAGTGCCATTATGGTTGGTTTAGCTGCTGTGCTGTCTATTCCTTGGGGGCTGGCTGCCGGTATTTTTATGAGCGAGTACGGTGACAGTCGCACGGCACGATGTCTTCGGTTTACGACAGATCTGCTGGCCAGTACGCCGTCCATTGTCGTGGGGATTTTTGTCTACGGATTGATTGTTGTTTATACGGGTTTCTCGGCTTGGGCCGGTGCTGCCGCTTTGACTGTCATTATGCTGCCCATTGTTGCTCGAACGTCCGAGGAAATGCTGAAGCTGGTCCCTGACCATGTCCGTGAAGCTGGGCTGGCCTTAGGGTTGCCGCGGTGGAAAGTGATCGTTCGCTTAGTTCTTCCGGCTGCTAAAAGCGGAGTCATCACGGGGTTGATGCTTGCTTTGGCTCGGGTGGCAGGGGAAACCGCTCCATTGTTATTCACAGCTTTGGGAAATAACTATCATTCGGAAAGTTTAAATCAACCAACCGCTTCGCTTCCGGTGCAAGTCTATAACTATGCGATGAGCCCGTTTGAAGAAATGCAGCAGCAGGCCTGGGCGGGAGCCCTTGTATTGGTGTTGTTCGTTGTCGTTATCAATTTGTCGACCCGGCTATTGCTTCGATCAAAACAGGGATGGAGTTCGTGATGTCTGCTTCCAACAGTATTTTGCACGTGAATCAACTAGATGCTTGGTTTGGAAATTTTCATGCACTAAAAAATATATCGGTCGACGTGAAAGACCATGATGTGATGGCCTTGATTGGTCCCTCTGGCTGTGGGAAGTCCACTTTTATTCGGTGCCTGAATCGGCTTCATGAAGAAATTGAGGGCGCAAAAGTCAGTGGAGATGTCTTTCTTGAGGGGCAAAATATTTATGGCCCGGGCAAGGACCCTGTGGTCATTCGTCGCCGTATTGGGATGGTTTTTCAAAAGCCAAATCCATTCCCTGGATTGAGTATCTATGACAATGTTGCCATTGGGTTGAAGCTTGGAGGGATGAGGGATCGTCATCAAGTTGAAGAGCATGTTCATCAGGCTCTTTGTGGGGCTGCATTGTGGGACGAGGTCAAAGATAAGTTGAAGCGCCCAGGCGCGTCTTTGTCTGGAGGGCAGCAACAGCGCTTGTGTATAGCAAGAGCCCTGGCTGTTCAGCCCCCGGTCCTTTTGATGGATGAGCCAACCAGCGCTTTGGACCCCATATCGACTGGGCGGATCGAGGAGCTGATCCAGCAGCTAAAAGCGACAATTACTGTCATTATTGTGACTCATAATATGCAGCAGGCGGCCCGTATTGCTAATAGAACGGCCTACTTCTTGCTTGGTGAAATGGTGGAAGTCGGCCAGACCCAGCAGATCTTCGAGGCCCCTGTGGATACCCGAACTAGGGATTACGTGACAGGCCAATTTGGCTAGATGGGAATTGGATTATGGCAGACACCAAACAGGAGAAGGATTCCATGCAAGGACAAGAAACGTCAAACCCCCTTTCAAACACCGATTTCGAGCTTGGGCGCAAGCCAAAGATACTTGTTGTCGAAGACGAAGCCGATGTGAGGCAGCTTTTAGTGCTTCATTTGCGACGTCAAAACTTTGATGTCATGGACGTGGGAACGGGGAACGAAGCAATTCAGGTTCTTCAGAATTCGACCTTCGACCTTGTTCTTTTTGACTGGATGTTGCCAGATGCGAGCGGTATCGAGCTAACAAAGTGGTTGCGTCGACAGTCTAAAATTGAAAAGACGCCCGTTTTATTTGTAACGGCAAAGGCCGAGGCGGATGATATCGTTATGGGGCTTGAGGCTGGGGCTGATGATTATATAACAAAGCCCTTTGATCATATGATTTTATTGGCTCGTGTACGGGCTCAACTTCGGCGCAGTCAGTGGACGGACCCACAAAGTGATCCGGATGCCATTCGTTATCACGACTTGGTGATTTTCCCTAAGAAGCACGAAGTGCGGTTGTCGGATGAAAAGTTGGAACTAACAAAGTCCGAGTTTTTACTATTGTTGGCAATGCTGACCAATGCGGGTCGGGTTTTAACGCGAAAGCAGCTGGCTGAGTTTATCGTGGGTGAATCCGTCAATGTTGTGGGTCGTGCCGTTGATACCCATGTATTTACTTTGCGCAAAAAGTTGGAAAAGTATTCTGATATGATCGAAACCATTCGTGGAATTGGTTACCGCATTCGTTTAGAAGCTGAAGTCAACGCATAAGGATTTGAATTGAAACCTGATAAGAAGAAAAACTTTTTTCCATGGAAACTGTATCAGTGGGTTGCCTTAAGGTACTCGCTGGTTTCTGTGGTTGTTTTGTCGGTGTTTCTTTTTGCCGTCTACAAGAAGTTTCCTTTTAGTCAGGGGCCAGTTCTGGTCAGTTTTTCAGATCTATTGTTGTTGATGGTGTCGTCCTTTGCCATAGCAGGTTTGTTGTTTCTTCTGTTTGTTTCAAGAGCGATCGCTCCGATTGAAACCTTGATTCGAAAAACACGGCGTCTAAGGAAAGCCCCATTTGATCAGGACATTCTAGAGACGCGCCCGTACATTAGTTCGGGGCCTGGAGAGTGGTCGGACCTGGAAAAGAACATCAACAAACTAGGAAAGGCCTTTCGAAGAAAAACCATCCGTCTATCACGAGAAAAGACGGAACTGCGTGCCATTATTGGGGCTGTGTCCGATGCCATTATCGCTGTCGATACGGATGGCGAAATCATGTTTTATAACTCGGAAATGGCCATCATGTTTGGCCTTGTTGATTTAGACGACAACACCAAAAAACTGAACGACATCATCTTTTCGGAAGATGTTTTAGAGAATCTTGAGAAAGTGTTCACCAAGGGGCACCCAAGACGGTTTGAGGTCTCACTGATGGTCGGGGACGCCAACGAGCCCACGGCGTTTTGGGTATCAATTACGCCGTTGAAAAGAAAGAACGACCAATCACTTTATGGTGCAGTGACGGTCTTTCATAGTCTGTCGGCAATTAAGGCTGCCGACAAAATGAAGACAGAGCTTGTGGGTAATGTCTCGCACGAGCTGCGTACACCGTTGACGGCTGTTAAGGGTTATGTGGGTGTGTTGATCGAAGACTTAAAGGACGGTCGTCAAGAGGGACACTTAGAGTTCCTGGGAATTATCCAAAGAAATGTCGATCGATTGATTGAGTTGGTTACTAGTATGCTCGACCTGAGTGATCTTGAATCTGGGCAAGAGCTGAATATGGTGCCCGTCCAGTTGGGGCGATTGACCGAGCATGTGCTGGAGCAGTTCCCTAGTCGAAGTCGTGAAATTGAAGTCAAAATTGAAGTGGAACAAATGACGGGTGACGAGCTGAAGCTTGAGCAGGTCATTCGAAACCTGGTTCAGAATGCGATCCGGTATGTTCCTGAAGACAAGCGCATTCGTATCAAATGGGGATTGGGTCCGAAAGGCGATATCATTCTTAGCGTCAAGGATGAGGGGCCAGGAATTCAAAAGAAGCATAAAGACCGGTTGTTCGAGCGTTTTTACCGCGTGGACGAGTCGCGTTCTAGCCATCAGGGCGGCCGCGGGATTGGTCTATCTTTGGTCAAGCATATCGTTCAGAAGCACGGTGGCTATGTTGAGGTTGAATCGGAAGAGGGCAGTGGATCGGATTTTATATGTCACTTCCCGGCAACGCTGTTGGTGTTGGGCTCTCAGCCGTCCCAGGCAAAGCGCCTTGATTCGAGTGTGACTCCTTTGTCGTAAAGCTCTAAGCTAAGTGCTCCGATAGAAGGGGCATGTCGATGATTTTCGAAGCACAGATTGCGGGAAGAGATGAAATCCGCCTTGAGAAGGATGCCGATGGACAGTTTCACCTATCCGGTGTTGGTGGTCCCGATCTTCTTCAGCACTTGAAGTCGCTGCGTGAGCAGCTGGGGCAGCCGATTGAGCAGTGGACTGTTCCCGAAGGGGCGGGGCTGGCTGATATGCTTGTCCGGGAAGTGATTTTGAAGGCCCAGGGTAAGTGGGCCTTTCCGTTCTGTGAATCGGAGCTTTGTCACTGTCGTGGAATTCCTACGGCGGTGGTTGATTCGGCTGTCCTTACTGGAGCTCACGATCCTCGCATTGTCAGCGAACAGACCTCGGCCAGCACAGCCTGTGGCACATGCCGCCCCGATGTGGAAGCCATCATAAAATACCGCAAAGGCGAATAAGCAATCTAATTCGTTTGGCCTCGGGCTCGTTTGATTGTTCTGAGTTTTCTTGAGTAAGGTGCATGGCTATTACGGCGATTCCTTCTTCCTTAGGGC
>NYZX01000199.1 GCA_002686065.1 Pseudobdellovibrionaceae bacterium
GTTGATAAATACGGCAAGGAAACTTTAAACCACCCAGTAGGTACCGGCCCCTACAAATTATCAAAATGGATTCGTGGCAACACCATCATATTGGATGAAAACCCAACATGGCACGGAAAGTCCTGGATGAAGTACCCGTCTGAAGGCGAAGAGGGTGACAAAGAAAAAGGACTACTTGAGGACGCCGGAAAAGCCCTTCCTTTTGTAAAGCGAATTGTCTTTTCAAATATCATCGAATCACAACCGGCTTGGTTGAACTTCTTGAATGCTCGCTTTGACCTTAGCCCGATCCAAAAAGACGATTTCGACAGCGCCATCATCAACGGAGAAGTCGCGCCGGCCTTAAAAGAAAAAGGCATTCAGCTGATTGTAACCCCAGGCTACGACACCTCTTTTCAAGCAATCAATATGGAAGACCCCTTACTTGGTAAAAACAAAAACCTAAGAAAAGCCATTTCTCTGGCTGCGAACCCGGACGGGTTTATCGAAAAGTTCTATAATGGCCGCGCCCAAGAGGCCCATGGACCAATCCCTCCTGGCATAGGCGGCTACGATAAGGACTTTAAAAACCCTTACCGTGGGCAAAATATCGAAAAGGCCAAACAGTTCCTGGCTAAAGCTGGATTCCCTGAAGGTAAAGGGCTGACTCCGATCACCTATCACACCACCAGCAGCTCGACAGGACGACAAAGCGCCGAGTACTTTAAAGAAAACCTCGCCAAGGCCGGCATCCCCGTTAAAGTTGTTAGCCTGTCATGGCCACAGTTTTCAGAAGATGTGCGCACAAAGAAAATTCAAATCTATGGAATGGCTTGGGGCGCTGATTACCCCGATGCGGAAAACTTTCTTCAACTATTCTACAGTAAAAACATTTCACCGGGCCCCAACGGTGCCAACTATTCAAACCCGACCTTTGATAAGCTTTACGAAAAAGCCTTACTGCTACCTGACTCGCCAGAGCGAACAAAAATCTACAAGCAAATGCGAGACATCGTCGTTGAAGATGTTCCATGGACCTATACCGGCCACCGTTTAACCTACGGCCTTTTTTACCCTTGGCTTAAAAACTATAAGCCGAACAAGATCGTTGCTGGTTCCGTCAAATACTACCGCATCGACAACAACTTGCGTGAACAAAAGCTGAAGTAATCTAAATGCTGGGCTATATCCTTCGTCGATTGATTTACATGATCCCAACGCTGTTTGGGATCACGCTTCTGACCTTCCTGCTGTTCAACGTCGCTGGCGGTGACCCCGCCGCTCAGCTTGCGGGCCTGCACGCAACTCCTCAGCAGATTGAAGACATCCGGGTCGAGCTGGGGCTTAACCAACCCTTATATAAACAATACTTTGATTACGTCGGACAGATTGTTCGATTTGATTTTGGTCGCAGTTGGGCCACCAAGCAAACCATCGGACAGATGATCCTGGGGCGAAGCCTTGAGGACTCACCCATACTTGCCAGCCTATCACTCACCCTCCCCGTTTTTCTGCTAAACATTCTTTTATCGATCATTATTGCACTGGTACTGACCCAGGTTCGTGGCAGCTTTTTGGATCAAAGCACGATGGTTAGCTGTCTGGCGGCCATGAGTATCAGCTCATTGGCCTATATCTTGTTTTTGCAATACTACCTCGGTTACAAGCTAGCACTTTTCCCCATTTCAGGATGGGACCCTAGCTTTTTCGGGCGCTGGGAGTATTTGATTCTTCCCATATTAATTTTTGTCATCCTCTCGCTAGGCGGAAAAATACTTTTTTACCGCACGATCTTTTTGGATGAAATTTACCAGGACTACGTGCGCACCGCTCGCTCAAAGGGCCTTGGGACAAAGTCGGTGCTGTTTAAACATATTCTTCGAAATGCTTTAATTCCGATTATCACACTTGAAGTCCTATCCATGCCCTTTTTGATTCTTGGGTCGATCCTTGTCGAATCTTTTTTCGCCGTGCCTGGATTGGGCGGACTACTGGTTCTTGCGATTAACAACGCCGACTTTCCAGTGATTAAGGCGATGACCTTTATCGGCGCTGTCTTATATATGATCTTTCAGCTGATATCCGATTTGCTGTACGTGGTAGTAGATCCAAAGGTGAGGTTGTACTGATGATCGAACCGAATTCAGACGCACTCCCCGCAGCTAGCCCGAACTCGCTTTGGACAGACGCGTTCCGGCGGCTAAAAAAAGATAAAGTCGGAATGATCAGCCTGATCGTCATTGTCATCTATGTTTTGGTGGCCATTTTATGTGGTCTTGATCTGATTTTTCAAAACTATAGCGTGGCTGACGATGCCAGAAGCTATCTTGCCCCCAACGCCATCAACTGGTTTGGAACGGACTTTCTTGGTCGAGATGTTTTAGCCCGCGCCGCTCATGGAACATACACATCCATGCTTGTCGGGCTACTTGGGCCGGGGCTATCCGTTATTATTGGGGTCGTTCTTGGCGCCCTAGCCGGCTATTTTGGAGGGCGCACAGACGCCCTGGTGGTTTGGTTTTACACGACGGTCGACACCATTCCTTATATTCTTTTAATATCGGCTTTTGCCTTCGTACTTGGCCCAGGACTTCAAACACTTTGTATTGTTTTTGGACTAACTGGTTGGGTCGGCTTATGCCGCCTTGTTAGGGCCGAATTCCTTAAACATAAGGAAAAAGAGTACGTTCAAAGCGCGCGGGCTCTTGGCGCAGGGCATATGAGGCGCATTTTCCGTCACATCCTGCCGAATGTTTTACATATCGTCCTGATCCAATTTAGTTTAGCTTTCGTGAGTGTTATCAAAGCTGAGGTGATTCTCAGCTACTTGGGCCTAGGCGTTGAAGCGGGAACACCATCATGGGGGGTCATGATCAGTGACGCAAAACTAGAGCTCTCACGAGGAGTTTGGTGGGGATTGTTGACAGCAACCCTGTTTATGTTCTTTCTTGTGTTAGCGCTGAACCTGTTCACAAGCGCACTACGGGACGCCCTAGATCCAAAATTAAAAGGCAAATAGCACGGATTCCACCGGTGTTCGTGCTTCGCCGAAATTGGTTGGGGCTCACTTAAAGGAGTGGATATGGCCGACAATATTATTGAGATTAAAGATCTCAAAGTAGACTTTCACACCGACGATGGCGTTGTTCATGCGGTCAAAGGAATTTCTTTTGATATTCCTCGCGGAAAAACAGTTGGCCTTGTGGGTGAATCAGGATCCGGAAAGTCAGTAACCTCTTTAACGGCCATGAAACTTGTCCCAAACCCTCCAGGAGAAATTTCTGGCGGACAAATTCTGTTCGAAGGAAAGGACCTGGTCAAAGCGTCTGAAGCTGAAATGCGTAAGATCCGCGGAAACAAGATTTCCATGATCTTCCAAGAGCCAATGACCAGCCTTAACCCTGTTTTCACTGTCGGCGATCAAATCGCCGAAACCTTGATGCTTCATCAAGACCTTTCAAAAGACGAAGCCATCGAAAAAGCCATTGAGCTTCTGGATCAAGTTGGAATTCCTAACCCGTCAACCCGAGTGAAGTCTTACCCGCACGAAATGTCGGGCGGACAACGTCAGCGTGTGATGATCGCCATGGCCATCGCCTGCGAACCAGACGTCCTCATCGCTGATGAGCCAACGACAGCTCTTGATGTGACGATTCAAAAACAAATCTTAGACCTACTTGCTGACCTACAGAAAAAGTACGGCATGAGCGTTCTATTTATCACACATGACCTCGCCGTCATTGCAGATATCGCCGATGAAGTGGTCGTGATGTACCGCGGGGATATCGTTGAAAAAGGAAGCGTTTCAGACGTTTTCAACAAACCTCAGCACCCTTACACCAAAGGTCTATTAGCCTGCCGCCCGTCACTTGATAAAAACCCTGAGCGCCTACCAACAGTCAGCGACTTCATGACGGTCGACGGAAAAGAAATCTCTTATGACATTTCAGCTTTGTTGAAGGAAAAAACCACTCGACCAATTGCAGACGACCACGATGTGTTGCTTGAAATCAAAAACGTAAAGAAACACTTCCCGCTGAAGAAGAACTTCTTTGGCAAAGTTCAAAACTGGGTCAAAGCGGTTGATGACGTTTCTTTTAAAGTTCGCCGTGGCCGCACATTGGGGCTTGTGGGCGAATCAGGGTGCGGTAAGACCACCTTAGGCCGAACCATCCTTCGCTTGATCGAACCAACAGCCGGAGAAATCATTTATGATGGAAAAGATCTGGTTGGGATGAATCGTCAAGAAATGCGTGAAATGCGTAAGAAGATGCAGATCATTTTCCAAGATCCGTACGCTTCGTTGAACCCGCGAATGACAATTGGTTCTGCCATTATGGAGCCCATGATCATTCATAATATCGGTGCCAACAAAGCCGACCGACTCCAAAAAGCTGGGGACCTTATCGAAAAATGTGGGCTTCCACGCGAAATGCTAAACCGTTATCCACACGAATTTTCAGGCGGACAACGTCAGCGTATTTGTATTGCCCGTGCTTTAGCCGTTGAACCTGAATTTATCATTTGTGATGAATCGGTTTCAGCCTTGGATGTTTCGGTACAGGCCCAGATCCTTAACCTTCTATTGGACCTACAAGAAGAGTTCGGCCTGACTTACATCTTTATTTCGCATGACTTGGCCGTTGTTAAATTCTTCGCTGATGAACTGGCCGTGATGAACTCCGGGCAAGTGGTCGAAATGGCCGATGCCTTAAGCATCTACCAAGCTCCGAAAGAGGACTACACTAAAAAGCTACTTAGCGCGATCCCGAAAGGAATCCCCAAAGATCTTTTGGTCACACAACTGCAGTAACTGCGACTGACATTCTGATTTTCCTAAAGGGGCTTCATTCGAAGCCCCTTTTTTCTGGACTCGACAAATTTTAGTGTTTTTTTTAGGCTGGGGCCATGTCATTTAAGCGAAAACTCCAGTGGACTCTGTTTGGCTGCATCCTAATCGGCTTTGGTGTTCGTGGCTGCTATATGCTTCCCGAAGAGGTCCTATCTTCTAGCGTGATTGTCACAGCAAGGTCATTGAAACATCAGCAGGCCAATCATCTTCTGAATAAAGGGAACTACGAAGTTAACCTTAAGCACCTAAGCATTCCACGTGGCCCGATCTCGCTATACACCTTTGGCTTTAATAGAAGATGCGCCGAATTTTGGAGCACAACAGATGTCACATCTGACACTTTAGACTCGGGCATATTCCTTGGCCCGATCTCTGAGTACCTATGGAGCACCAGAAGCAACATCAAAAGCTTCTTTAACGACCCGGCCAGATCGGCCTGCCCGCACCCTCGAATCGGGTACAATATGTACGCTGTAGGGAATTTAGATCTCGATCCAGAGTTAGACATCTGGATGATCGACCAAGAGGGCAAAGCGTATCACCTAAAAGACGATAGAAAACAGCTATTTGGCTGGACCCTATTCGATGACTCAGAACTGACAAACTGATCACCCTATATATTCGTAAAATGCATACTGGTATCTTTACAAATTCTTGACGGGTTTAGTAACGAACCCTTATCCTCGTCACTTTTGATTGATCTTAAGAAAGGGCGAAAATGCAGGCAGTCAATGAATTTCTAGCAGTGATGGTTGGTTATGTGTGGAACATACCAATGGTCGTTCTTCTTGCCGGTACAGGACTGGTCTTAACATTCCTACTTAAGGGCATTCAAATTAAAGGCTTCATCCATGCCTTCGACGTGATTCGTGGTCGCTTTGACGACCCGAACGACCCAGGTGAAATTTCGCATTTTCAAGCCCTAACAACGGCACTTTCCGCTACAGTCGGCCTTGGAAACATCGCCGGTGTTGCCGTTGCCATCCATGTTGGTGGACCCGGCGCCACTTTTTGGATGATCGTTGTTGGTCTTCTAGGGATGGCCACAAAGTTTGCTGAATGCTCACTGGCGGTTAAATACCGCAAAGTCGATGAAAACGGCGTCGTCCACGGTGGACCCATGTATTACATCGAGCATGGCCTTGGCCCCGCTTGGAAGCCCTTGGCCGCCTTTTTTGCATTCGCCTGTGTTGCTTCAAGTTTTGGTGCATCGAACATGTTCCAAACCAACCAGGTTGCCAGCATCCTTGAGCAGAGCTTTCAAGTTCCGCCTCTTGCAACAGGTGTGATTCTGGCCATTCTTGTTGGTGTCGTCATCATCGGCGGAATCAAGCGAATCGGATCTGTGACCTCGACTCTTGTTCCTTTGATGGGTGGTATCTACATCGTCGGAGCCCTGATCGTGATCTTCGTAAACATCAAAGAAGTTCCTCATTTATTTGGGATGATTATCAGCGATGCTTTTAGTGGTACGAAAGGTGGCGAAGCCTTTGCTGGTGGTGTGATTGGCGTCCTTATCCAAGGTGTTCGCCGAGCCTGCTTTTCGAACGAAGCCGGACTGGGGTCTGCGCCGATTGCTCATGCCGCTGCCCATACCAACGAACCCATTCGAGAAGGCGTCGTTGCCCTACTTGAACCACTGATTGATACAGTCGTTATTTGCACGATGACGGCTCTTGTGATTTTACTATCTGGCGCTTGGACTCAAGATGCCAACGGTGTGGATCTAACCGCCATCGCTTTTGATTCTGCCATCCCTGGGTTTGGTGTTTACTTCGTACCGATCGCCGTCGCCCTGTTTGCCTACTCCACTTTACTGAGCTGGAGCTACTATGGTGAGCGAGCCGTCGAGTATCTCGCTGGTGAAAAAGGTGTCCTGCCTTACAAGATCGTTTTTTGTATCTTAGCTGTCGTTGGAGCTGTCTGGAAGATCGATCCTGTTCTGAATTTCTCAGACATCATGCTTGGACTGATGGTTGTACCTAACCTCATCGCCGTCATTTTCTTAATGCCAACTTTACTTAAAGATTCTGAGGAGTACTTTAAAAAGTTGAAGGCCGGCCAGTTCAAAATACACAAGTAATAGCCGTTTTAGTTTCCCTTAAAAGGAAAAGGCCGAGGTCACACAAAACCTCGGCCTTTTTTGTTTGAAGGGGTTTGGTTGGGGTTGTCAGTCTTTAATCAAATTCACAAACGAAGTACTGAGTATCGGTACAAGTAGCATCGTTCCACGTTCCGTCGTTATACATCTCTCCACAATCTTCTTTGTTCTTATTGTTGTTCGGCTCGCCACTATCCCAGTTAGAGAAAACAAGTGACCCACCATCCGGCCACTTAAAGCTACCTTCGGATGAGATATCATTGGCTCCGATCCAAATA
>NYZX01000200.1 GCA_002686065.1 Pseudobdellovibrionaceae bacterium
CGAGGAGGGAATTGATATTCCTGCAGTGCCGTACGGTATATTTTTCGAGCCGGTTCCTAGCGCTTTACGTATGATACAGCGGGCGGGTCGGATTGGTCGGACCGAAATTGGTAAGGTCTATATGCTGGTTACTAAAGACACAATTGATGAAAAGTATTTCTGGGTTGCCAAGCACAAGCAAGCCCGTATGGAACAGCTTTTGGACGATCTTAAAGAAGGGTTGAAGGGTCAGAAGACTTTGGATAGCTTTAAATAATTTGTTACCGTCGTGTTGTTGTGGTAAAAATCATAGTTGATTATCGCGAGCTTAGGTCTAATGTGGCTCGCTTGCTTTATGAAAAAGATGTAGAAATCGAGACGCAGAGCTTGCAGGTCGGAGATTTTATTATCTCAGAGGATGTTTGCGTCGAGCTGAAAAAGGTTAATGATTTTGTTGGCTCTCTTCTGGATGGGCGGTTGTTTGTGCAGGCGAAGCATTTGAAGGGCAATTTTAAAAAGCCGATTTATATCATCGAGGGCGATGTTTCGGATATATTTGAGGTGCGAAATGTTCATCCTAATGCATTGAGGGCCGCAATTTTGAGTCTCTTGCTAGATTATGGTATTCCTATCATGTTCTCCCCTACCCAAGAGGAGACTGCAGAGCTATTGCATGTGCTAGCTCGGCGTGAGCAGGAGGAGAGAAACAAGAGCGTTTCGCTACGCGGCGGGCGTAAGCTTTTTACGCCGGCGGAGCAGAAACAGTACTTTATCGAAGGGCTGCCGAATGTTGGACCGAAGCTAGCTAAGGCTTTGCTTGAGCATTTTGGTTCTTGCGGGGCGGTTTTGGGTGCGTCTTGTGACGAGTTAAAAGAGGTTGCTAAGGTTGGCGAGAAGAAAGCGAAGGGGATTAGGGTGCTGTTAGAGGACGGCTACGCCGAAGAGTAAGCCTTAAAAGTCTTTCTCGGGTACTAATAATATGGTAACTAGCCGCTATGGCGACGAATTATTTTATCAAGTTAGTGACAAGGCGGAGCGTTTTATAAGAAAAACTATAATCTGGGCGGGGGAAAGTGTGTTTCCTGAGACGCTAGCTTTCCGCTTTTACAAGAACGATAGCAATGGTAAATTAGAAGATATATTGGCCGTGCCTACTGGTTTGTTTGTGCACATGTATGGTGCAACTTGGTCGATGAAAGGAGTCCCCATCTCGACCGCGGCCAAGGCTGCAGCGGGCGCATTGACATATGGCCTACGGTTAAGTCTGGGCTGTGGACTGAAAAAGATGTACAGGTGGGCGACAAAGGGACCTTAAATCGTTACCCTTAGAGTATATCACTAGCCTCCGACTATTACCACTAACGGTGGGTTGCTAACCTTTTTATGTTGTGAAAGCTCTGGTTTTTATAGTACTGAATTCGGAGGTATTCTATGGCTAAGCGTGGAAGGAAGCCAAACAGTGAAATAAGATCTAACATAGTTGAACTGCTGCACTTTTTTGGGGAGGGGTATGGCTATGATTTGTATAAGAAGTACACTAAAGCGTATGGCCGAGTTAGCATGCGGAGCGTTTATTATCATCTGCGAAAGGGTGTGGAGCTAGGGGTTTTTAGGGTTAAGACTATTGAATCTGTAGAGGGTAACTACTCTTGGGGGCCTAAAGCGCAAAGGATTGTGTTTTCATTAGGTGCTAGCGCGGAGCCAAAGGGTGTTTTGAAGAAGTAATTTAAATGCGATGTAGCAATGTTTTGCTTGCTTTTTTAACGTACGACATTGCTGTTTCTTTATCCGCGGTTTCTATTGCGTAGAGCATGTTTTCAAAGAATTCTCCGTCATTGCTCCCAATGTTGGCCCACGGTCCATGACGGTAGTGTAATGCGATTTCTACTAGCGTTCGCGTCATGTGTTCTCCGAATCGCTCGTACGCTTCGCTATCGTCCGGATGTTCTTCCTTGCATTGTGCTACGTAACTAGCGATTACAGATGGGATTTTACCAGTTAATGTTCTTTCCACTATGGCCATTAAGTTAAATTTACTGTGCCTGCGGGTTTTTCTAGAAACTGGCAGTTGAGGCTGCGATATTAACCCCGTGGCTTTACGCGTAAATACCTTGCGGGGCTTTTTCGATACCATAAATGCCGCTACGAATGTTTTTGTGTCCGGTAGGTGTTTCGGTTGCCCCATAAATATCCTAAGATGTGAAGATTTATAAGTTCTACGGTACTGGTTTATACATGGAACAAAAAGTGATTGATGCCTATGTGAAAGCTGGAAAGATAGCTAGCAAGGCTAGAACTTATACTAAATCGCTGTGTGCTGATGGCGCTTTGGCTGTTGATATAGCTAACAAAGTCGAGTCCAAGATTCGCTCGCTGGGTGGCGAGATTGCCTTTCCGGTTGATGTTTCAATAAACGAAGTTGCTGCGCATTACACGCCTAGCGCTGGCGACAAGCTGACTCTAAAGAAAGGTGACTTGGTTAAGGTCGATTTGGGGGCGCAAATTAATGGTTACATTGCGGATACAGTAGCTTGCGTTTCGGTTGGTTTAGATAAATCAAATAATGAGTTAATTTCTGCGGCTAGCGATGCTTTATCTGCGGCGTTGAAAGTTTTGAAACCCGGAGTTACTCTTAACGAGATTGGTAAGGCCATTTCTGGCTCGGTAGCGGGAACTGATGTTAAGGTAATTCGTAACCTTACTGGGCACGGTTTAGGGCAATACGAAGTTCATACCTCGCCAAGTATTTTTAATTTTGAGTCAGGAAATATGACTGAATTGCGTGACTGTGCGGTTGCTATCGAGCCGTTTACCACTCACGGAGATGGGTTAGTTGTTGATGCTAAACGGTCTGGAATTTTTCGCGTTGAGCGGAGGAAACAGGTGCGCGTTGGTCGAGATGTGCTAGCTTACGTTCTTAAAAAGTATCGCTCGCTACCATTTAGCTTGCGAGAATTGGTTGGTAAATTTGGTGCCATGAAGGCTCGTTTGGCGGTTAGAACGATGATAGCTAGCGGCGTGCTTACGGAATATGATGTGTTGCGGGAGCGGTCTAAAAGTAAAGTTGCACAGGCGGAGCATACTGTTTTAATACTTGATGGTAAAGTTATTGTGACAACTAAATAAAATTAGCTAGCGTTTTTGCTTCTTAGGACGACGTTTCTTTAGCTGATTGAGATCTGAGCGAAGGTAAACTAGCTCTTTGTAAACTTTGTTAATTTGCTGCAGGGCTTTTCGGTCTGTTGCGTAATCGTACTCCTGGCGGACACGGTCTTTTTGCTCGGAACGGTTCTGGCTCATTAAAATTATTGGTGCCTGGATTGCCGCGAGGCAGGAGAGAACCAGGTTGAGGAGTATAAACGGATAGGGATCCCAGGCGTTCATCCAGCCATAGAAATTGACGAAAATCCAGGTTATTAGGATGACAACGAACAATATGATGAAACCCCACGAACCCATAAAGCTGGTCATTTTATCGGATGCTGTTTGTCCGAAGGTGCGAGTTTCTGCTGATATTTTTTTAGGTTCGTATACTTTCGGGCGAACTTCGATCTCTTTTTCGTGCTTTATGATGTGCTTTTCCTTGGACATATGTTGCCTAATAGCTACGGGTTTAAAAATTTTGGGTTAATTTTGAGGCGGTTTTAGAGCCTCAGTTTTTCTGCTAGCGTGGCTAGCTTGTCTGAGTCCGCATTACTAGTTGGGCCTAAAACTAATGGTTTTCCTGGCTGCGACGGGTAAACTTTGATGTGTAAATGTGGAACATCTACGCCTTCGATGACGACGTAAGAGCGGGTTTTTAGGATTGTGTCGATGTGTTTAGCTATCTTCTTTGCTACTAGCATTGCCTCTGCTAGCACGTGGTCTGGGACGTCGGTGAACTTGCTAGTTACGTGCGCTTTTGGGATTACTAGGAACTGCGCCTCGACTGCGGGGAAAGCGTCTAAAATTGCTATGAATCGCTTGTCTTCGTATAGCTTTGCTGCGGGGATTTCGCCCGCTACTATCTTACAGAAGATACAATCTTTCATCAGTGGTAAGTAGTGCTTGAGATATATAAAAGTATCTGTGTTGGATAGAATATGGGCGTAGAGTGGTTGTTTATTTCCACTTCCAGGTGGAACCTTTTGGTGAGTCGCTAACTAAAATTCCTTTCTTTTTTAGCTCGCCGCGGAGCTTATCAGAGGTTTTCCAGTCCTTGGTTTTGCGTGCTAGCTCGCGGTCTTTGATTAGCTTTTTTAGCTCTGCAGAGAGTGGTTTTTTCTTCGCAGATTTCATTTCGAAAACGCCTAAGACTGTGTTGAACTTATCCAATAAATCTGCTATTTGTTTTGCTCCCGCTGCGTTTAGCTTACCGTTTTCGATCAACTTATTGCCTTCTCTAACTAGCTCGAATATTACTGCATAGGCGCTAGACGTGTTTAAGTCCTCATCCATTGCCGCCTCGAAGTTCTTTTTTGCTTTACTTATCGCCTTACCTGCGGCGCTTTTGCCGGGTGATTTTACTTTTACTAGTTTAGTTCTAAACGTTAATATCTTATCTAGCGCGCGGTTTGATGCTTCGAAAGCGTCCAGGGTGAAGTTAAATAGCGTGCGGTAGTGCTTACTAATTAAGAAAAATCTGAACTGCTGCGCGGTGTAGCCTCTATCTAGCATGTCCTGAACGGTATAAAAATTACCGACTCGCTTACTCATTTTTGCGCCATCAATCATCAAATGTCGGTTATGCATCCAGTATGAAACCCATTTCTTTCCGGTTGCGCCCTCTGATTGCGCTATTTCCGCCTCGTGGTGAGGGATTATGTTGTCTTCTCCGCCGGTGTGGATATCGAATTGTTTTCCAAGATATTTCGTGCTCATCGCGGAACATTCGATGTGCCAGCCAGGGTATCCTTTTTCGCACCACGGACTTTTCCAACTCATCAGGTGTTCTGGATCGTTAACCCACAACGCGAAGTCATAAAAGTGTTTTTTATCTTTGTTCATATCTGTGTCTCTGCCGCTAGCTCCTTCTTCTAGCGCTTCGACGGTGGTCCCAGATAGCTTGCCATAGTTCTTAAACGACGCTATATCGTAGTATACTGAGCCGTTTACTTCGTAAGCGTGGCCTTTTCTAAGTAAAACTTTAATCATTTCCTGCATTTCTTTGATGTGTTCTGTAGCTCGCGGCATAGCCGATAATGGCCTCATGTTTAATCGCTTTCTGTCAGCTAGGTATACCTTTTCAAAGTGCCTAGCTAGATCTTTAGGTGATATTTTTTGCTTTTTTGCAGCCGCCTCTAGCTTATCCTTGCCCAATTCTAGGTCATCCTGTGTTAGGTGACCTAAGTCGGTGATGTTCGAAACCTGCTTTACTTTGTAGCCCGAATATTCTAGATAGCGTCTCAATACGTCTGCAAACAGGTAGGCTCTGAAGTTACCTATGTGTGCGCTCATGTAAACCGTTGGCCCACAGGTGTAAAGACCTACTTCCTTTTTCTTAAGCGGTTTGAATGCTTCTTTCTTCCTAGTTAGCGTGTTGTATAATCTAATTACCATCTTTTGGTTTTACAAACGTGAAATATTTCATAATCTCGTTCACTATCGCTTTTCTATCTTTTGACGTGCGCGGGTTAATAATTAAATGGATCTTCTTGCTGCCAATTATTAGGTGTATTTCATACGACTTATTGTCCAAAAAGTAATGCGCGTCGACATATTTTTTGGGGTCATAAACATCTTTTTGCGTGCGTGAGTCTATAAATAAATCGTTCGCCCATTCCAACTTAAGATCCATCAGGATTTCATGTACTTTTTTTAGGGTGCTTTTACTCAGCTTAATAGAAAAATACGTCCCTTTATCTGCATTAGTTATTGCGGTTATTTTTCCTTTTTCCATGTTTTAAAGCGCAGGGCGAGATTTTCATCAGAATCAAAGATTCCGAAGGAAATTTAATCTTCGATTCAATTTGAACTCGCAACCTCCCGGGCTGCAACCAGGCGCCCTCGGCGATGCCAAGTGTTAGATTCGGCAATCCTTACCGGATTTGGCCACCTGCGCGTAATTGGCTAAGCTGTCGATTATTTATATACCTTTTCAAAGTGGAAAAGAGTGGCCTTATGGGCCACCCATGCTTATCCTATCTCTGTGTCCCTCTTTCTTTATCCGGTCAACTAGGTCATAGGGTATTGCTCCACCATCTAAACTATGTGCAATTTTTTCTACTTCGGTAGCGTCTAAGGGTAGCGCTACATAATAGTTATTTAGGTAATCGAGTAACACAATTTCGCTCCTCAAAAAATCGACTTCTAACCTCAACGTAGTTCCGGGAACGGGAAAGTGCGGGTTCGATTTATATGCTCCATCTTTCATTTCTAATCACCTCCTTTAATCAATCGGTATTTTTTCTTTCTAATATCCCGTAAGTCGTTAAACTCTGAGACTATACCTCGCGATTTTAGCTCTTCCAGAGCATATCGCACAGAGCGGTTAGATAACCCCGTTAACGTCTGAATTATCCGCTGAGAAATGTTTGGATTACTGGCTAGGGCGAACAAAACTTTGTCGATGGCACGCGAATTACTTCGCAACTCGCTGGCCTCAGCGCTGCGCGCCGAGACACCGGTAACCACCATTTAAATCATTAGAAAACTGGCTAGCGCTAGGTGTTTTTTCTTCAACACCGGCCGGCCTCAGC
>NYZX01000201.1 GCA_002686065.1 Pseudobdellovibrionaceae bacterium
CTTCACCTTTAAATTTCGAACCTCAGGTCGAGCTTCGCGATATTGTACATGGACTTGATCAATACCTTGCTTCGATAAAAAGTCCTCAAGACGACGCTGAAATGACGGCTGCTTATAGGGAAAATAACTGACCCTCATCCGTGCAGGCGTTTGTAACTTTAAGTACTTGTCATAGACCTGCTGACGCTCGCCGGTCGAACTAGCATTTTTATACTGCTGAATTCCATATCGACTAGCCAAATCACAATGCTCACGGGAGGCGAGTGAATCATAGCTATCAAAAACACGAACCGGCGCTTTAAAATGATCAGGGTATTTAACCCTCAGCCCTTTATCGCTCCAATAAAGCTGAACATAGCCTTGTTCAGAAAATACATCTGGCATTCGATATTCTGTTTCGGCAGCTGCCGCTAAGCTTGTTGCGACCAGCAGGCCCGCAAGTGTGAACTTCATGATTTGTCTCCTTAATTAAAGCTGTATTGACCAGTGGCCTCAGTGAACAATCCACCCCTTGAAAGTTCGCTATAAATCACATCGACTTTTGATTTTAATCGATGACGTGTTTGCTCGATTTCGGCAGAGCTTAGCCCCGTTCGATAGCGATAATTTTGCATAGCCCCACCCGACAGATAGGTTCCCCCGCTATCAACACCAAGTTCCTGTTGTTCTGCAAATGACCGGACCAACTTTGAAAAATAAAAAAGTTTCTTTTCCTTCGCCAAAGCATAGTGGGCCGCGGTCGAACTGATTTCGTCACTTTCAAGGACAAAGTCCGGAACAAATCGATCGGCGCCATCCGTAACCAGAGCCAGATCAAGAACCGGGTTTTGAAGAAAATGTTCCGCGATCCGGTCGATCGCTTTGTGCTGATTAAAGCTGATACTGTATCCCGCAGCCTCTTTGACCAAATAGCTATATCGGACAGTCGCAACAAAGCTGCTTTTGAAACGCTGGTATCGATCCGAATAAAACTGCCCACTTGTGCGATCATAAAAGGGGCAAGTCCCTTTTAAGTTCAATGTCAGTACGACCGAGCTAGGACCATAACTTGGAAGCTCTTGTCCAAAGACATCCTGCTGATGCGGACCCGAAACGATGGGCTGAAAGGCTTCACTCGCGACAGATCGACCGATCACCGAGGACCCACGTCGAATCTGCTCGGCCGGGTCAAAGTCATCCATAAAAACCTGAGTCCGGTAGAGCGGTAGCTTTAAGAAGACAAGACCATTTCCTTGGTTATGGTCCGATATTTTCTGAACGGCTAGATCCCATTGTAAATCCAAATCAACTGAAAGCTGGACACCTTCGATGCCCGCGTATTTCGCGATCTGCCTAGATGTGATCTCTTCCAGCGTGTTTAGATTTTGTGGAAGCGGGGGAACCCCTTGCACCAACCCTTGCCGCTCCTGCTCTGTCTTTATAATTTGCGCTTTTAGATCTGATATTCGCCGGCGACGGCGGTCATATCTATTTTCCAGCAAACCTAACTGCGATTGGGCCTGGTCACGAAGAGCTTTGGCTTGATTTAGCTGCTGACGTAGATCGGAACAGGATCTGCCCCGACATTGTCGGTACTGCCGACGAAGACCGTCGACCGATCGATTGTGGCTATATACAGTGGCACGCTGAACCTCGATGTCATCCAAGGCCTGTATCTGCAGATGACTGATTCGTGTTACCTCTTTTTCAAAGCCCAGTAAGCGTTGGCTAACCTCTGTAAACCTCTGTTGATTGGCGCTGATGGCAAGCGAGTAATCATAGCGAGTCTTGAACAAGGACGTGATTGTCTGATTCAAATAGGTCAGCCCGTCGCATTGATAAAGATCCGTCGACCCATTACTTGCTAACTGAATCGATCGCACCCCTTGCGTCGGAGGCGGCACAAAAGCCGTGCTACAGTCCTCATCAAAAAGAATCGCCGGAACGTCAACACCAGAAGGGATGGCCAGCTGAATATGAGCGCAGTTTGCGCCCCGAGTTGGCGTTGCAGCCTGAGCCGACCAGGGCAGAATGACCACACCGGCCAGGGTCAAAAACAGAGATTTTAGAACTTCTTGCATGCACCCTCCTCGCCCCGTCCGAATTGCAAACACGTAACCACAGATGACAAGCCTACAAGTCCCCTAGCCCCGTCCGTCCGTCCGAGAATCGGACCGGATCTCGGACAACTTCGCGGAGGCGCAAAGACCGATCATCTAGATCGGATGCAGGTTTGCAATACAAACGAATCAGGTGAAGCGACTTCACCAAAACGAGGGGGCTCAATGATCGTTAAAATCTGTCAGAATCTGGTTTTAAATGGCCTGATATTTTTATGTACACAGGTCACAGCCGGCGAGCTCTGCCCCAACGATCCACTGTCTGAAGAGATTCAAAACATAGTCCGTTTCGTGCAATCGATTGAAGGCGAACACCTGGGTCGCAACTGCCGCGCGGTCCTGCGAACCGATGTGGACTGTATAGCTGGTCAAAGCTGGTTCTACATGGAAGCCTTCCTATGGGACGACGGCCTTAGACAGCATATTCCATTTGCCATCAGTAATAAGGATATGACCTCAGACAGAGTCTACTTTAACGGACATCACCTTCGAGTCTCTGACGCTATTCGACCAGGGCGGTTTCGGGAGCGACAAATCTTCACGCTGTCGTCGGCCAGTGAAACCAGAACACAATTCAAATTTGAACAGCGGTTTGAAGACACAACCTCAGTGCTGCCCTACAAGCTCATCCGTCGTCTAAAGTGTCATGCGAATTGGGCGGGGCTCGCAGGTCTTGAGAGGGCGGGGCTCGCAGCCCCGTGAAGTCCGGAGGACTTCAAACAAAAAAAGCAGCCATTCGGCTGCTTGTTTTGTTTTGGTAGGGCCTGCCGGGGTCGAACCGACGACATCCACCTTGTAAGGGTGGCGCTCTACCAACTGAGCTAAGGCCCTATATCGAATTTTCGAAGATCCAGTGATAACCAAGGCAACGGCCCAAGTCAAAACTTTATTCTGCCGAAACCCTAGTTAGAACGCATCTTCTTCAGCTCGATTCGGCGAGGCTGACGAGATTCCGTATCCACAAGGTCCAAGAAAGTCAGTTTTTCGGCCCCACGGCAGTAGGAAGCCACTGAAAATAAATAGGAATGGTTATTTTGGTTTAAAAACTTCACATTTCCAGAAATATACGGAGTCGCACCCATGACCAAGCCCTGCCCCATGGCAATCATCTGCTGGCGTGAGTGGTAGATACGCGCCAGAAGCGCGTGGCTGGCCTCGTCCACAACCTGAAAGGAAAGGTACATAGGAACTTGAGTTCTAGAGACCCACAAGCCCTTCATGGTGTCTTCTGGAAGCTGACAGCGCGTATAGACGAAAGGATCAACGTCCCCGCCGCCTCCAAGCATGATATTATCGACAGGATGAACTTCTTGAGCCGAGACTCCAGATCCAACAAACAACAACAATGATAATAAAATAGCCTTAGTAACTGACATAACTCCCCCAACACCCACGGTAAACGGCCTGATCCTAAGTCAAACCGATGAGGAATGTCACCTACTGAACAAGGACCTTTGTGGACTTGTTGAGGTAGTAACCGTTCTTCGACCGGAAGATATACTTCGGGCGGTCATAATCCGGCTCGATTAGGCGTCGTAGCCGTTTAATCGTAACGTACACCTTGTTGTCATGGGTCGCCGGGTCATATTCCTGTTTCCAGACTTCTCTAACTAAAGCTTCTTTAGAAAACACCTGGCCGGGATTGCGCAAAAACAGCTTCAAAAGATCCATCAAGATAAATTGGCTTTTGAAGTCCACTCGACCCTTTTTTCGCTCGGTCACCGTGTGGGCGTCTTTGTTGTAAACCAGATCGTAGTCTTCAGAATTGGTCGAGCCCAGATCAACCAAGGCCTCTTCGATGATCCGGTGAAGACGAACGAACTCGTTGGGGTCAATCGAGCGCAAGACGAGCTCGAAATAGACCCGGGCCATGTTGTTATCACCCTGCCCCTTATAGGACTCACCAATGGCAAACAGTAAGCTAATGTATGAATAAAAGCTTTTGTTTTCCTTTAAGTCTTTATAGGCATCCCATAGAATTTCAAGGCCCTCATCAGGTCTTCCGGTCGCGTTCAAGATCTTACCGTTCAGAATCTTTGCGGACATTTTCAAATCGGTGTCGTCGATAACCTGGAAGAAGACACGCAAGTTGTAAACTTCCTTCAGGGCCGCTTCGTAACGACCTAGACGGTAGTAAACGATGGCGATTCCCAAAATGGCCTGACAGATATCGATCTTCGAATCGACCTTCAGCGCGATGGATAGACCTTTTTCAAAATACTCCAGTCCGCGTTCAAACTTATGTTCGAACACCGAGCACATACCTAAAGAGTGATACACTCGTGGGCTCGGATCCATCTCGCCTTTAATAATCTGATCTTGTAAGAACTCTTGAATTTCAGTGATGCGATCAAAGCGCATCAGTTCAGCGTAAATGCGTAAGGCAATCGGCAGCTGTTGAAAGTAGTCTTTTACCTGACCAGCCTTCAAGGCCTGCGCCATCGATGACTCAAGACGCTTAACCCCAGCACGCAGGTCACCACGATCAACAAACAATCGTGCTAGCTGATAGGGGTTTTCAGTGGTTGTGGTATTTTGTGACTCTAATTCCATGAACTCTTACGCGGGCTGATAAACCATAAAATTAGGTTTTCTTACAGAGTCTGTTGGCCCGTCAACGTAAGAACCGCGCTAAGGTAAAATGTAAGCTGTCATAGAAAAAAGACGTGTAAAGACAACAGGGAAAATCCGTTCAACGGACCCTGGTTGAAGCCTTTACATCCTACCTGTCACCTGACCTACACCGTCTATTCGCGACAGAAATATAAACTATGGTTTATAGTTATTATTGCGGACCAATAGGATTTGAAAACCACTTTCCACAGTTTTGAATTTATTGCCCAAAAGCATCAGTAGTCAGAGCATCTAAAGCCCGCTGCATGGTTGGACAACCTGTGTGCCCCATTCGCCCCTTCGGAAAGCGCCCAGCCAAGGCCATCCGAGTGACATAAAGCTGTTCATCCGTTGGAATCAGTCTCTGCAAATCATCTAACATCTGTTGCCAGGCAGGACTGTTCTGCAAGCTCACCACCACTTCATCATCAAAGTTACCCGGAGTCGTCATCGTCACAAGCTTGTTTGGAACAAAGGACATCGAGAGGTCTCGCCAAGGGACATCCTTATCAAAAACGAAATCCTTTAAGTAGGGCCACACGACATTGTTTCCAACATGAGCATATCCAAAAATATTGATTTCTTTGAACACCGGATCCGATCGATCCTGATTACACCGCTGAGCCGTATACAACCATCGGATGGCATTTAAACCAGGCCGTCGACTTTCACTAATGATCCTAGCCACTCGCTCAAGATTCAGCCAAGACAACCGAGCCGTCAATGTGGCCAGAAAACTGGCCTGCGTTCTAGTTCCATCAACGACCGGATCACCCATACTGGCCTCTAATTTCATGTGCTCATCTAAACCGATAAGGTGTCGATACCTTGGAAGCTCGGACGCCTCAGCCAAGAACTGCGGAAGGTGCTTTTCAGCCTGATCGTTAAACGTCGATGGGTTTATGACTTTCAATGTTTGCGGGTGAAGAACCCGAGCGCCACCATCCCCTTTTGGTTGAAACGGACGATCATCAAACTGACCGTAAGCCCCTGGCCAAAACGGGTAAGACTCCCAGTTAGGGCGCGGATCTTGACGGTGACAACCCAAGCATAAAGGTGGGTTCGGCCCCTGCCGGTTGGCCCGATCAATCAAAGCCTTTAACTGCGCGGCCTCATTAACAGACCTCAGATAGGATTCACGTCGACCAAGATCCTCGGCAAAAACAATTTCTTCCAAAATAAAACGTGGCCGACCTTCTGTCCGAGTAAATCGGATGGTTTCCAAAACCTCGTAGCCTTTTTGCGACGGCTCGCCGTTGAAGCTCATGACAATCATCGCCGCTGGCGAAAATATCAGAACTCGAGGGCGCAGATAGCTAGCCTCTTGCACACTTTTAGAATCAAACATCAGCGCGTGCTGATTCTTCAGATGATCGGGAAGTGATTCTAGAAAGCGATCAATTGATCCCGCTTTTGCGGCCAGACCTTTCACCATGGAAAAGTAGTCTTCCCCATCCATGTCCTCGACATATCCGTAAGTGGTTGGCCCTGAATACCCAACGGCGGCTTGAGCCTGATCACCAAAGCCAGCATCGCTTTGCATGACAAAGCCCACCGCCAACAGCAAAGCTGCTTTAAGCGATATCTGAATGGCTAACTTACTGAAATTTCTTAACTTCAACTCAATCTCCTGGCCAACAAAGGATATTGTTGCAAGCAGCAAACCAAGCCACAAAGCACCTAGCTCGGTTTCAGCAGAACCAAATGTTTCTGTTTTGAAGAAGTCGCAAAAATTGTCATTTGCGAGGTACCACTATGAACTGATGACGGCTCAATCGAAAATGGCTTTGCAGGCCGATAATGCCACCTGCCGAATGGCAGTGACCTGATCGCCCGCTACCAAGGCACTTGGAATCTTACCATCTAACCATTTCACCAAAGGCACGCTTGGCGCAAACCACATCGATTTGGATCGCGCCGGGCCATGCATACGCCCACCGAAGCTAGCAATGACGATGAATTTTTTTTGGGATAACGAGTAGACGGCCAAGGGGGCTCCGCTTAAACCTGGGGTTCCCTCGATATCAAAAGCAAAATACAAATTAGCCATAGCGGGTTCGTTGGTTCGACTTAGATATCTAATGTCCCCGACACCAGGCTGAACCAACATCTGCGCTGGCAACAATCCGAACTCCATCTTTTGCCAACCCGCCTGCAAACCTGATTCATGACTGTCATAAATCCCGGCGACAACCGGCCCACGCCGAGCATCGATATCGTCAAAAAAATCGGCGCTATCGCCCATGCTAAGACTTGGATCTAGGGCATATTCACTTTCTAGCTTGACCTTCAATGGCACCACTCCCCAATCGGTAAGCCTTTTTACAAGCGGCAGGACGCCACCTTTGTCCTGAGTGCTCAACGAACCAAATTCAATTCCTGAATCCCAGCTTTCCGGATCGACATAACCTGGATGCAAATCTACGACATCAGCCAAAGCCCCAGTCACATCAGTTAGCTCCCCGGACAGGTTGTAACAAAACACCTGATCCGGCTTTGCCTCTAAGACATGAGCCGATGTGAACAGACCCTTACCTGCAACAAAGCCGTGCCCCAAAATCTGCTTCTCAAGCATCAGAACACACAAACCGGCCGGCGGCTGACGATAGGATAAAATCGTTGCTGAAAGCTTTGGCGCAACCAAAAACAAAGGTAGAATCGTCATCCCCATCAGCAAAACCCGGGTCAGAATTCTAAGGTGCAAGTGTCTGAAATTGTTTACTTTCAATGAAATCTCCACAGCAACAACCCGAATATTGCAAGCGAAGATCCAGGCCATCTTCGCTCCTCTTGGTTTTCACCGTTAGATACCTAATCTCCCGCCAAAAATCGTCACATGGGTTTGTCCGCTATCTTTTTTATGATCGCTTGCAACCTCCCAGATTGTGGTTCTTCCTTTTTAGGGGGACGCCCGTCCGTGGACTCAGTCCGCCGTCGGCCTGCGGCCGATCGCAATAAAATGGATCCGGCCTGGAACGCCTCAGCGTTTTTACGGCCCTAAAATATGCCCAAAATGTGTTGTGAAATACATTTAAACC
>NYZX01000202.1 GCA_002686065.1 Pseudobdellovibrionaceae bacterium
CCTTTTTCCGTTTTTGGGTCTCCAGAAAAACAACATCTGAATTGCTTCCAAGAAAGTTTTTATAACAGTTACATTTACCAGGAGGGGAGCTGTGGGATGAACGCCTACAAGCTTATCAAGACGTGTTTTGAAAATCAGATTGATGAAGTAGAAGTATTAACAATCGCATGTGCGGATGGTCTGTTAGAACCTATAAACTGCAGGGTCTTTACCCCTCAATCAGCACGAGCGGGAGATATGACTGGTTGGGGATGGGGCTTTCATGTCGTTTTAAAACATAATAAGTATATATATGATCTTGATTTCGGTGCTGAACCAAATGTTGTAACCGCAGAAGAATATTTTCCCAAGATGTTCAATGCCGAAAGCAGGAACAGTTTAGATGTAATCACTACATCGGGTTTAGACTATGTTAATTGGAGCCACAGAGGTGAATTGACTTGGTTCTGGTATACCCACAATAACGTTGAGGCTGTCTATGAAAGAATGGCAGACTATTGGATGAAATCCTCTACCCTTAATCACTAGGTTTCCAAACCTTTCGATTTAGGACCTGGAGCTCTTTGGAAGAATCATGTCCTAAATCAGGGCCGGGACTGGGTTGAGACAGCCTGTAACCTCATTTATTTTGAGCTCAGAGACTTGAGCTTCGACAGAATCGCTGGATAGGCTTGCGGATCGCGTCAGATCTAGGTAAAGCTAGTCCACACAAATTAATAGAGGGGTAGTTCACATGTCCGACGGATCCTATAAAGCATTCGACTTATATAACCCAACCGAAGAGCACAAAATGCTTCGGGACATGGTTCGTGAATTTGTAAAATCTGAAGTTGAGCCGCAGGCTCATGAATACGACCGCAAAGAGCAATTTAATCTTCCGTTGTTTCGCAAACTGGGTGAATTGGGGCTTCTTGGAGTCACTGTTCCCGAGGAGTTCGGTGGGTCAGGTATGGACGCCACAGCTGCCGTGATTGCTCACGAGGAACTTAGCTATTCGGATCCCGGGTTCGCATTGGCCTATTTGGCCCATTCGATGCTTGCTGTGAACAACTTGGCTGTCAACGGAAGCCAAGAGCAAAAAGAAAAGTATCTTCCTAAGTTGTGCTCTGGTGAATGGGTTGGTGCCATGTCCATGTCCGAACCTCATGTCGGTACGGACGTTCTTGGTATGAAGACGAAAGCAGTGAAAAGCGGTGATACCTACACTTTAAATGGACGTAAGATGTGGATCACAAATGGTGTGATTGACGAGCAAGGGACGCCTGGCGATGTTATCTGGACCTACGCAATTACAGGTGAAAAGAATGGCCGACCGCAGTTGTCGACGTTTATCGTTGAAAAAGAACACAAAGGGTTTTCTGTTGGTCAGAAAATCAAAGACAAGCTAGGTATGCGTGGGTCTAATACGGCCGAGCTCGTCTATGAAGATTGCCAAGTGCCAGCCACACAGTTGGTGGGTCAAGAAGGCGACTCGATGATTCATATGATGCGTAACCTTGAAATCGAGCGCGTGACCTTGGCTGCTATGGGGATTGGTATCGCCCGTCGCTGCATTGATGAAATGTCTAAATACGCCAGCGAGCGGGAAGCCTTCGGTAAGCCACTGAGCTTCTTTGGCCAGATCCAAAAGTTTATCGGCGAAAGCTTTGCCGAATATATGTCAGCTAAAGCCTACGTCTACGAAACAGCTCGTGTTCTTGATTTGAACAGTCACGGTAACCGGTTGAATTCCGACGGTGTCAAATTGGTGGCGTCGACCATGAGTAAAAATGTCGCGGATCGTGCTATCCAAGTCTTGGGAGGATACGGGTACGTGGGTGAGTATCATGTTGAGCGTTTATGGCGAGACGCCAAGCTTCTTGAAATCGGTGGTGGGACCCTTGAGGCGCACCAAAAAAATATCACGCGTGATCTTGTTCAAGCGGGCACGTTGTTAGATTGAATCCGTTGAACGTATTTTGTATTTCGCTCGTTTTATTGCTGGGACTTGTTGGTTGTGGGTCTCAGCCGAAAGATGTTGAGTCTTCGCCGAAACCAGTGAAAGTCATTCGCGAGCGTAAGCCACCGAAGAAGCTAGATACCCGATCTTCGAAAAACATCTATTCAAAGCGAACCTCTGATCGCATCATTCGAAAACGGAGGCGTCGCTTTGAGGAATGCCAAAAGGAATTTCCCAATCAAAAAGGCGCCATGACGGTTCGTTGGCGCATCGATCAAAAAGGACGGACAGATCAGTTTGCAGTGTTGGACTCTGATTTAGATGAAGACTTCCAAGCCTGCGTGATCCAGCGGCTTCAAAAGACGACATTCCCACCGCCAAAGCCGGGGATTTATCCATACACTCAGTACAGGTTCCGGTTCTAGGGGTTGATTTGGCTAAGGCTCAAGCTGGCTCAATATTTCGGCGACCTCGCTATATTGGGAGCCAAGGTTTCCGTGTTTTTCAAACCCCTTCAGCAGGACATGGCACTTTCGTTTAAGCTCGGCTTGGACGGCCTGCTTTGAGTCTTCATCCCGGGCGGACTTCAGAAAAGGAAGCAGCGCTTTTACGCGCCAATAGTCCATCGAGTGGTATTTAAAAGAGAGCTGGTCGTCGTGACCACCATGTTTGATAACCAGGGCCTCTTCGACAAAGCTAAGCGGATACTTATGGGTGATTCGTAGCCACAACTCGTAGTCTTCGCAGACGGGGAAGTCTTCTCGGAACAGCCCGACTTCATCAAGGGTGGATCGACGTATCACGGAGGTTGAAGGGCTGATCACACAAAGTTTAAGGCTGGGTATAAACTGATCGTCTCCGCCTTTTTGGTGCTTCTTGCGCTGCGGGACAGGGGTGTCACCGCGAAGCCAAATTTCATTGCTGTGGACCATGGCGCTGTGGGATCCGAGTGCTTCGATTTGTAGCTGTAGTTTGTTTGGGAGCCATTCGTCATCCGAGTCCAGTAGGGCGATGAACTCGCTTTCTGAATGACGGATGGCGTGGTTTCTAGCTGCGCTGACCCCCAGGTTTTCTGGTAGGTAGTGAAAGGTAATTTTTTCATGTTCACTAAGGTCGGCCTGAAGATCGCGAACCGAGTTGTCCGTGGATCCGTCGTCGACGATATGTATTTGGTAGTCTTCAAACGATTGTCGCAAGACCGAGTCTACGGCACGGCGTAGCTGAGCTTTACGATTGAAAGTCGGGATGACCACGGTGACTAGAGGCATGACCTAACATGGCTTTGGTTTTAGGCCCTGTCTAGAACTTTTGGCCGAAGTCGGGGCGTGTGGTGTTCCGCTAAACCAATGAAATTGTTGAAAATAGCCAGGTTTTATCATACTAAAAATCTTCCTATTCAGATGAGGTGTAAGCGGTTGGACTTTTTTGAGGGTTCCGAGAAGAAATTGGAAGTCTATGTGAAAGATGTCGATCTTCGGGCTCTTGGGAAAGAGTACTGGTCCGGCATCGTTGAGCGCTGTCAGGCGAAGATTCTATCGTCTATATCAAATGACCATTGTGATGCCTATTTGCTGTCCGAATCCAGTCTATTCGTTTGGAAGGATAGCTTTACGATGATCACCTGTGGGACGACCATGTTGGTGAATTCTGTCGAAGCCTTTCTCGAGCGCTTTGATCGCGAAAATATCTCGTTGTTGGTTTACGAGCGTAAAAACGAGTATCGCCCACAGCTTCAGAAAACCAGTTTCTTTGATGACGTAAAGCGCTTTGAAAAATTCGTTGATGGTAAGGCCTATCGATTCGGAAACGTCGACGAGCATCACCTGTTTCTTTATGAAATGAATAACCCCTACGAGCCCGAACCTACCGACAATACATTTGAAGTCCTTATGTATGACCTTCAAGGTGAAGCCAAAAAGATTTGGTCGTGCCCAAAGGCGACATTGGAAGAGATCCAAACTAAAACGGAGGTTCGAAATATCATCCCTGGATTTCAGGTCGATGATTTCAAATTTGACCCTTGCGGGTACTCTTTGAACGCCATCAATGGACCTCATTATTTTACCATTCACGTGACGCCCGAAGAGTCGGGGAGCTACGTCAGCTTTGAGACCAACTTTCAGCCCGAAAAGAACGACTATTCGAAGATTTTGGCTGGTGTCCTTAAGGTCTTTCAGCCTCGTTCGTTTGATACGGTTTTGTTTGCCCCTCGAATCAATTATAAAATTCTTGCCGACGGGTTTACATTACGTACGGCGGTTCAAAGTTCCTTGGCCAGTGGCTTCGATGTGAAGTACTGCCACTTTTCTTGGCCTGTTGAGTCCGTTCAATCGGCGAAACTACTTTAGGAGAAATCATGTCTACAGATTCTAATGTCCCCGGTAGATGGGTCGAAGAAAACCACGACGACCAATATCGTTTTGGCTTTCGAGTCACTAAAGAACTTTTTAGTGGGCAAAGTGACTTTCAGAAAGTGGAAGTTGTCGAGACAGCTGGCCACGGGAAAATGCTTTTGAATGATGGCCTTGTGATGGTCAGCGAACGTGACGAATTTGTTTATCACGATATGATGGCTCATGTGCCCTTGTTCACGCATCCAGATCCGAAACGGGTCCTCGTTATCGGTGGTGGCGACGGTGGAACCGCTCGTGAAGTATTGCGACACCCTTATGTCGAGCACTGTCGGATGGTAGAAATCGACGATATGGTTGTCGAATCTTGCCGACAGCATATTCCTTTAACCTCTAGTGTGTTTGATCATCCGAAACTTCAATTGGATATCGCTGACGGTGTGAAGTTCTTGGCTGAAACCGACGAAAAATACGATGTGATCTTAATTGATTCGACGGACCCCATTGGGCCAGCGGCTCCTTTGTTCGGTACTGACTTTTACAAAAATGTCTACCGGGCTTTGACTGACGAAGGGATCGTTGTTGCCCAGGCTGAAAACGGTTTTTACGAACAAGAGGCTCAAGTGGCCTTGGTGAAGATTGTATCTGAGCTTTTCCCGATCTGTCGTTTGTATAACTACAGTAATCTGACTTACCCGGGCGGGCTTTGGTCATTTTTGTTAAGCTCTAAGAAGTTTCACCCGGTAAAAGACTTTGTGCCGGATCGAGTGACTTCAAGTGGTTTAGATTTCAAATATTATAACGAAGATATTCATCGGGCCAGCTTTGCTCAGCCAAGCTTCATCCGTAAAGCTGTTGCGCCCTACTTGAAAGACGGAGCCCAATGATTGTCGAGCCCTTCAATCACGAGCGGGTTCAGTTTCTAGATCGCCTGGATATTGGTGGTCGATCCTGGCTTGTAGATGATGTGGTATCTGGTTTGGCTGAATTCATGACCGAAAGGCGTCGTGAACGAATTGATCAGATTATTGACGGGAGAACTCGGAATATAGCAACCGTTGTCGAAAATATTTATGACCGTGGTAACGTCAGTGCCATCATGCGCAGTGCAGAGGCTTTTGGTTTTTTAGACTTTCATGTTGTGCAACAGCCAGGAGCTGAAAAGTTCAAGGCGGCGAACCGGGTCTCGCAAGGGGCGCATAAATGGTTGAATCTTTGTCGACATAGCTCGGCGAAGTCTTGCGTTGAGGAGCTCCATAGCCTGGGAGTTAAAGTATATGCCACTCACCTTGGGGCAAGCAGTCAGCCGATCGACGATATCGATTTTAGCCAACCGTCGGCGATTGTTTTTGGCAACGAGCACGCCGGCGTGACGGATGAGCTGTTAGAGCTTTGTGACGGCAATGTGATCATTCCAATGAAAGGGATGACTCAAAGTTTTAATATTTCAGTTGCTGGCGCGATTAGTTTTTATCATATCAATTATTGGCGTCGTCAGCAGGGTCTGGCGGGGGATTTGACCGAGCAAGAAAAGCAACAGCTTCGAGCAAGTTACTATTTACGTTCTGTCGAAAATTCTGAAAAACTACTGAACCGTTGAAGTTTTGTTTTCTTTTAAAAGGCGCGACATCCGTCGATCGCCTTCTTGCAGCTCGTCTTCGATGCTGTCCAGCTCGATTAAATAGCTTTTTCGTACATTGGCCGAAGGGGACGAATGATCCAAAATGGATTTCACTTCGCGCTTTCGGTTTTGCAGATCGGCCTTTTCTTTTTCGAGTTCTAAAACCTTTTGGCCCTTCAGGTACTGCCGGAGGAAATCCGCCTTAAGGATTGTGGGGCAGACATCTTTGTACGCAGTTCCTGAGCGCCCCAATTCGAAGCCACTGCTTGGTTGGCAGTAAACAGTCAAGCCCGCACTTCGACCAGAGTGGTATAGGTCTTGGTAGCGTGTTTTTTTGGGGTCCTCTGGGCAGGAATTTAAATGTTGTTGAAAACGCTGAGCGATGTCTCCACGAATTCCATCGATACGGCCTTGCTCGAACCAGTCCTTTGTTTCACAGGGGTTGGTTTTCTGTGATGAGCAGGAGGCAAATGCCAATAAACAAGAAAATATTACAACGAACTTCAAAGCTGAGATCCTTTAAACCCTGAAAAGACCAATCCGTCCGAAGACTTAGATTGTCCCAATCCCCTTAAAAGGTTAAATACTCATACCCCATTCAACCCAAGGACTCAAGGAAGGCGTTATGTCAGATAAGCTCTACGGCCAGGTTGCCATCGAAGAAGCCCAGTTAGAACGGTTCGAAAACAAGCACAAGGGTCGCAAGTACGAAGTGTTTTTCAGCTGCCCCGAATTTACCTGTGTGTGTCCGCGAAGTGGATTTCCTGATTTTGCGACAATCAACATCAAGTACGTCCCGGACCAGTACTGTGTCGAATTGAAATCCCTAAAGTTATATATAAATAAATTTCGCGACGAAAAGGTCTTTCATGAGTCAGTGACCAATGTGATTTTAGATGATCTTGTCGAACTTTTAGATCCTTTTGAGATTGAAGTGGTCGGGGACTTCAACGTTCGCGGAAACATCAAAACCGTCATTACAGCTCGGCACGCGAAATAAAAAAAGAGCCACAAAAGTGGCTCTTTAGAAACAAGGTTTGCAGGGCCCAGAGTAAACTGGTTACATATTCCCTATTCACGTCATATGCCAGCCCAGCACCCGCTAGGTTTAATCTGGGCGACTAAGGTCTGGCCATTGTCGACGTTTTAATTAAAAAATCGAACAATTGGATAACGGGAATCCAACCGAGGTGATGCGTTGAGTCAATCCAAACACTTAGTTTTCCAAAAAGTCGGTGTCTTCGTTGATGCTGAAAACATCGAGATGTCCAGCTTAGTTCAGCATGATGGGCGGACCGACTATAAAAAGATCATCGAGGAAATCGGAGATCGCGAGATCATTCGAATCCTTTATTATAAGCCGGTTTATAAAGAGATCTCGGCGACCTTCCAAAAGTTTTGGGAAGGCCTTGGAGGCGAGTTCAGGCGGCCTCAAAAAAATGCCGACAGTCATATGGTCATCGATGCTGTAACCATGGCCGACCGTCTGGATGTAGCTATCTTGTTGGCTGGTGATAAAGATTATTTGCCCCTTGTTTGGTATCTAAGATCACGAGGGTGCAAAGTCGAGATTTGGTCTTGGCCTGAGACCACCTCAGACGAAGTAAA
>NYZX01000203.1 GCA_002686065.1 Pseudobdellovibrionaceae bacterium
CGACTTCGATCATTTCATTTTTGTTGGCGCCCCAACCGAAGGTACCATGCGTCCACTGCGAGCCATGGTTTGGTACAACCAAGGCTGTGTACCAACCGAAAGCTCCGCGCCAGGAGGCGTTGGCTGTGGGAAGGTATTCGTCGTTGTCCCAGGCGAGGTATCCTTCATCGGCTGATGGAGGCATGGGATAATCCGGGTGATACCAGGCTGGGTAGTGTCCGGCGATGTCTTCATAAAATTTTCGCCATCGGTATAAATGATAGTATCCCAACTGGGTTTCACTTCGTCCGCGTTCGCCCACAACGGTTTCGGCTTGCATGATCATCCGATGACGGCAGTTTCCGTCCTCACAGGATTTTTTGTACAGGCGCAGTTTTTCCGTAGCGACGTTTTGAATGATAAAATAATCCGAACTTAAAGCGGCTTCACCCAGACTATGAGGCGGCGTCAAATGTAAATATTTGTAGGCGACAAAAAAGTCATCTGCACTTGAAACCGACAGGGAAGGGCTATCCACAACTTGAACTCGAACATAGTCACCATTAGCGATATCAGTGCTTAGAACTCGCACGACATCGGATGGCTTTAGAATGCCGACAACCGTATCGGGCCTGGCGATAGGCTGGGATCTTAAAGTCAGATCGGTTTGGACAAACAGTTGCTGGCCGTCCTTTAAATAGTAAGGTGACATCGGACGCTGTTCAGCTTGTTCGTTAAACACAGATGGAAAATCCGACAAGCGTTCCGCTTGAACAGAAGTCACAAAGAAAAGTGAAAATGCCACAGGTATGCATCGAGATAGACTCATTAACCCCCCCAGGTCTATGACGGGGAAGAATTAGCGAACCTGTTTGCTTGAATCAATCTGGGTTTCTAGATCGTGTGAAAGTTTTCTGGTCCGACGAAAATTGTCATTTCAAGAAACTTTATGGTTTTTTTACTGAAGCGGGCTGGTCTGATTATTTCCTAAGCAGTAATATATAAAAAGCAAAGAACGTGGGGGCTCTGATGACTCGTCCGACGGATATTCTGTCGCCAGCTGAAATTAAGTTGTTTAATAAAAAACAGGCTCTTTTCGGGGCTTGGGATGTGTTTGTAACCTGGGCCATGATTTTTGGATGTTTTGCTCTGGTGTATTTGGTTCCCACCTGGTGGATGGCGGTTATTGCGATTCTGCTTTTAGGGGGGCGGCAGTTGGCCTTGAATATTCTTATGCACGATGCGGCCCATGATGCTATTTTTCCCTCCAAAAAAATGAACCGCTTTGTTGGGCAGTGGCTGTGCGCCTATCCGGTGTTACAAGATCTGGAGCGCTACCGTGATCACCATCTGCGGCATCATCGTTTTGCCGGAAGTGAAAAAGACCCGGATGTGTCTTTAGTAAAAGATTTCCCCATAACGAAAGCCTCGATGATTCGAAAGTTCTTTCGCGACATTATCGGGATCACCGGCTGGAAGCGGCTTTACGGAATTTTATTGATGAATTTGGGTTACGTTAAATACACCGTGGCCGCAGAGGTGATCAAAGACAATACTCCAAGGCGGTTTTTTGATCGACTGGTTCTTGCGGGAAGGCGCTTTGTCGGACCGGTGTTTTGTAATGCTCTACTTTTCGCGGGGGCCATGCTTGTCGGTGCACCCTGGCTTTATGGGTTGTGGGTCATTGCCTATTTGACGAGCTTCAGTGTTTTTATTCGGGTTCGATCCATTGCCGAACACGCCATGACGGAAATGGACCTGGATCCGGTTAAAAACACGCGAACAACCAAGGCGGATTGGTTGGCGCGAGTGACGGTGGCACCCCACCACGTAAACTACCACCTGGAGCATCACCTGATGATGAGCGTTCCCAGTTATAAATTAAAGGCCCTGCATCACAGGTTACGACAACAGGGACTTTATGATGAAAAGGCCCTTTACGGGGGCTCGTACTGGTCAATTTTAAAGTCCTCGACTCGGTAGACTGTCCGAAATCTGAAACAGCAGGCGTCCCGATTCAAAGACAGTTGCTCTGTCAGATCAAATAAAAGTGCCCTGGGCGGCTGACAGAGGTTGGCCCGGCTCTTGCCTTAGCTGTGCTACGGCACAGAAAGGGGCTATGAAATGAAAAGCATTAAGGGTTTATTACTATTTTTGACTGCTATGTGTATGGGGCAATCTCTGTGGGCGGCACCCGGGCAAGCTTGTTTTACCAGCGAGTTTCGAACCGGGGATGAATATGTCTACGAGCTTCAAATGCAGCAGGACCAGGGCGCATCAGTGCACCATGCTGTGTCTATGCAAGGGGAGCTGACTGGGTACAACGCCCTATTTTATACGGCCGTTGACGATCGCAATCGTTGTATTAGTGATCCCAACAGTCCGGTTCGCCGTGGGTTAAAAGTGACCCAGATCGTGTTACAGGCGGTCAGTTGGAATTGCACCCGTGTAGGTCAGGTTCAGGGGGCTATGGTCGCCAGCGGATTATTGCTTGGAACCTATGTCGCGGACTTCGCCATATCGAATGTTCCTTGCGAGGATTTGCAAACCATTGAAGCTAAAGAAGAGCTTTCAAAACAGCAGGCCTGTATCTTAGTGGACGGTCGAAACATTGAATGTGATCCAAGAAAAATCGAGGTTGTGTACTAGACCAAAGCAGTATGAAGGCCTTGTGTCTTCATTTCTGTGCAGGGTGTCTAAGCTGAGCTTGTTTAAATATGATTGATTTCGTTGAAACAAGCTTGGGCCCTCGGAATGGCTGTGGGATAATGGGGTCTTCATAGGAAGACCATGCATTTTATTACAACGATTCTAGTACTACTGATTGGCGCGCGGGCTCTTGGGCAGATTTTTAAGCGTCTATTTAACCAACCTAGTCTTGTCGGTGAAATCCTTGCAGGAGTCATCGTCGGTTCGGCTGTTCTTGGAATTGTCGAACCCACTCGAGAGCTGGCGGGGATTGCGGAACTGACCGTATTCCTTATTATCTTTTCCGCCGGACTTGAGATGGAACTTAAAGAAGTCTTCACGGCGATGCGTGGACCGGGTCTTCCGGTGGCTATCTTTGGTTTTATGATGCCGCAAGCGGTGGGCTTTGGCCTGACCTATTTTTTCGATATGTCGGCCTACAGTGCGGCCGTCGTGGGACTATGTATGGCAATCACCGCCTTACCCGTGGCCCTGCGATTTGTGAACAGTCTTGGACTGAGTAATAAACCACTAGGGCAAAACGTCATTGGTGCTGCCGTTATCATCGATATTGTGGCCTTACTTGTGTTGGGGATTGTTCTTGATGCGCCGGCCTCCCAGAAGTGGGCTGATGTTATTAACTCGGTTCTATCAAACGGCTTAAAAATGGCCGGCTTTTTCGGAGTCGTTTTAGGTCTGGATTGGATTGTTTCCAAAAAACTGAAAACCAACTTTTTTCACCGCTGGCTTGGGCGCGTCCAACACCGATTCGGTGAAGACACACTTTTTGGTGTCGCGGTCACCATTGTTTTGGTTTTTAGCGCCGCCACCGAAAGCTTAGGATTTCACTTTGTCATCGGTGCCTTCTTTGGTGGAATGTTGCTGTCGAAAGAATTCATTGGAAAAGAGCTGTTTGGCAATATCGAGAAAACCTTGAATTCGGTTTCAACAGGGTTCTTATCGCCGATTTTTTTCGCCTATATCGGTCTACAGTTTGGGGCTGAAGCCTTTTCAAATCCTCTACTGTTGTTAGCTATTGTTATTGGTGGCCTGCTGGCAAAAACCATTGGGGCTTTTATCGGTGGAAAGCTGGCTGGAATTTCCAACCGCGAGTGTTGGTCAATGAGTGTGATTCTGAATGGCCGTGGAGTGATGGACTTGGTTGTCGCCGAGATTGCCTTACATCGCGGTTATATAACGAAGGAAGTCTTTTCAAGTTTGGTTATTCTTGGAATTTTATCGACCTTTGTGGCACCGATTATCTATCGAAAGCTTAATGCCGACGAGCCATCCACAGATATGGATGGCGCAACACCGGCGACGTCTTAAGGCCTCGCCGTTTTCCTAGAAGTATAAATGCGCTTGGACTTGAATCGTATTGTATGACGTTTCGGTGTCTGATTCGTCATTGGTTTCATCGCGTAGAATGTACTGTAAATCCACCTCGGATCCGGGAAGCAAAAAGGCTTTTACGCCCAGAAGGGTTTCATTGGACTGTCCTTCGCCACGAGTCCGGTTGGTATTGGAAAAGGCATAGTTGAAAACACCATAGACTTCGCGCCAAATTCGATACTTACCGTCAAAGGTGACAACGCTTCCTGAGTTGTTAGCCCCGGAAAGCTCTTCGATGTCAAAGTTAGCAAGCTCACCATTAAGAACCAAGCGCCGCCAGTGCATACCGCCACTGGCAACCACATAGGAGCGACTTCTTTTTGCACCGTCGGCGTCGGGTCGCTCTGTTTGCCAGTAGGTGAGGTTGGCAGATAAACCTAAAGTCACCGCACGAGCCCCAAGGTTGATCGCATAGCCTTCGTCATTTAGAAACGGATTTGTGGATAGGTCTGTCGGGCTACCTGTGGTTGGTTGGATCAAGCTAAAGATTCCGTAGGGCACGTTTGGCGCAAGTCCAAAGCTCCACGCTCGAACAACGGCGTTTTGATCCATATCGGTCAGAGTTTGTGAAAGGCTGGTGTGGTCCGGCGTATAGTTGCCAAACATCGGGCGATAGAGTCCGTACTGAAAAAACGAATTATAGCTTAGGTCATCCACTAAAACATATGCTGAACGAACGCGGGCATCGGCTGTCACCCCGTCAGTGAGCTCGGTGTTAAAAGGAGAATTGGAATAGCGAGTTTCAAAAACGACAGATACTTTTTCAGGAACAGGGCGGTAGCGCAGTCCAAGGTCCACAGCCATTAAACCGTTTAGATCGCCTTCCCGGTCTCCGGACAGTTGCCCGTAAAGGTAACGAAGGTCGGCACCACCGGTGATTTTTTGAGTTCGTTCTGTCAGGTAAGGATCTTCAATGGGAATACGAGATTTGAATTCCGAAAGGTTTTTCGAATCTTTATGCCAGTCCTTGTAGTAGTGGTTGTCGTAAAGATCTTCATTGGGATAGGGCGCTTTGGAAATCACCGTTTTGGTTTCGCCAGGCTTAAAAAGCTCGTTTTTGTTTTTCGGCTTCATATAGGGTTGTTTATCGTGCGGTGCTGGGGCCCATTTTGTCTGAAACAATTTGGAGTTAAACGACTTCAGCCATCGCTCGGAGTTCCACTTTCCGTAATGGTTTCTTAGACCACCACCCTGCGGGTTCACGTGGCACCCTTGGCAAGACAGGGTACATCGGCGTCCCTTAGGGGGCTGATTCAATCGGCCAGGAGCATGACACGCAGCGCAGTTTTGGGAATAGCGATTCGCCAACCAAGGTTCGGCAAAGGAAACCGGCAAAAGTTGAAAAAATGCGAAGACCAATACGCCTAGTAGCCCTATTTTTCGCATGGATGATGCCCCCTCGGTGAGATCGATAACTACCCGGAATTTTAGAAATTCCGGCCAAAGAGGTCACGAAAAACAGAGGAGTTTTAACTATTTAAATGCGCTGCGGCTAGTCTTCGGTGTCGCTGAACTTCAGTCACAAAGTGCGTAGGCCACCACGTTTCGTTGGCGATCAAGCACTGACTTGGTTTCTTTTTTGGATTGTGAGGCTGGTTCGCGGTTGGTGATCGACAATTCAGCAATCAATTTGCCGTTTGGAGTCAGACGCACGATATCTTTTAACGGGCCTTTTTGAGCGACGAGACCTTCCTGTAAGGCTTCATAGCGTTGCATGATTTGCGCACCACGATTGATAACCACTTTTGACGTCTTCGACTGTGGATTGGCTTCCACATCAAAGTGATAAAGTCCGATGCCTTTTTCCACCTGCATCTGAGAGCGTACGCCGTACAGCTTACAGGTCCATCGATGGTTTTTTTCAAAATCCAATCGAACAGCATCAGGCGCTTTGGCTTCCTTGAATTGCTTCTGGAGCTCTTGCACCTTGTCGTCCGGTACGTATGTGATTTCGGCTTGCGCTGATACAGCTATCCCAAAAGCTGCAACAGCCAAAGCCAGAGTCGCTTTTCCCACAGATCCCCTCTCCCAAAAGGATGCCCAATTAATGGACTTTCAGGTCATATCCAGGAACTGAGGGGACTCCAACCATAGAATTCTTTCAAGAAAAAATTTCACGGGCTGTGACAAGACAGGCCTGTGTGCGAACAGATTGTATTTGAGGTCTAAAGCTTGCGTCGATTACCAGGGTTGGGGCCGGGTTCGAGCGGCGGGGCTGTGGATGCTGGCTATTTGCTTTGGACGGGTGGCGTGGGGGAATTTTGAGGCTTTACCATCACTCGGGCTTTGCGGGTGGGCTGGCTAAGAACTGCTTCCGCGTCTTCCCCAAGGCCAAAGGTTTTTAGGTAGTAGATGGCATAAAGGCTTAACCCGAGTCCAAGAATCAAAAAATTAATTTTAACAAGTGTACGAACATCCATGTCTTTTATCATTGTTGATAACCCAGTGACTCTTCAAGCTTTTCAATTTGCTTTTCGCGGGCGTTACTGGCCGAGCTATAAGGGGCCAGCATGGTGTAGGCCACAGGGATGACGATCATGGTAAGTACGGTCGATACCATGGTTCCGAAGAAGATCACCACACCGATAGTGATTCGGCTTTCGCTGCCGGCACCAGATGTTAAAATCAGTGGCAAGGCGCCGAAGGCGGTCGAAAAGGCGGTCATCAAAATGGGTCGAAGTCGAATGCGTGTTGCATTTAGTACGGCGTCTTTGACGGACTGGCCTTCATCCCGCAGCTGGTTGGCGAATTCGACAATGAGAATTCCATTCTTCGAGGCCAGGCCGATCAGCATAATCACACCAATTTGAGAATACAGATTCATTGTCCCTTGGGTGACAAGCAAGCCTAGAACCGCCCCAAGGATAGCAAGTGGGACGGTAAGAATGATGGTCATCGGATCGAGGAAGCTTTCAAACTGAGCGGCTAGTACCAAAAAGATCACCGCGACGGCCAGTAGAAAGGCGAAATAAATGTCACCTTGTGATTCGGTAAACTCCTTGGATGTGCCTTTGAAATTTATTTTAGCCGTTTCGGGCAGCTCGGTCTCGATCAGGTTTTGAATGTAGGTGAGCGCTTCTCCCAGGCTGTAGCCGGGGGCCAAGTTGGATTCAATTGTGATTGACCGAAGGCGATCATAGCGATTTAGCGACGGCGCACGAGAGGTCTCTGACATTTGGATGACGTTGGCTAAAGCAATCAGTTCTTTGGTTTTATTGGACCTGACAAAAATGTGATCTAACTGATCGGGCGAGGTCTTCATGTCTTTTTCAGCTTCAAGGATCACATCGTACTCTTCACCTTCTTTTAAAAAGGTCGTGATGGCTCGTTGACTAAGAAGAGTTTCCAGGCTGCGGCCGACGTCATTTAGATTGATCTCTAGATCGGCAAGGCGATCGGTATCCACTTTTAAGTTTAGTTGGGGCTTGGTTTCTTCGTAGTCACTATCGATTCCAAGTAGGCCAGGGTTTTCGCGCGCTTTTGCTAAAATGATATCACGCCACTGAGCCAGTTCTTCGTAAGA
>NYZX01000204.1 GCA_002686065.1 Pseudobdellovibrionaceae bacterium
AATACCATCAGCTATCTCTACCGCAGACCTTCGCGCCTCATCGCTCTCGGAACCAAAACCACCAAAAGTAGCAGCAAGTATGGCCAAAATAAATATCAAAAAAATGACAACTAAGATAATATTTCCTATGCCGCCAGTCATAATACTTCCTTTATCGCTTCGCATACTATCCACACGCTAACTATGATACCCCTGCGGCCTGATTTCCAACAGTATCAAATATGCCTCCAAACCATCCAGTTCCTTCACCCCAATACTGGAATACAAACAGAAGTATTAACGCAAGAAGTGCAAGTCCAACTATTATGGCAATCAACACGGCCATCGTTTTTGAGTCCATAACCCCCAACAGCAAACGACGTTAAAAAGGATTTACGACTACTAACAAATACTAACTAAACCGCGCTAGGCCCAAAAATTCCTTCCATCATATTCTCGCACCATTTCCGAGGCGCATCAAGAATACCAATATCTATTTTAAGCCCACCTACCGACCCAAATGAATGACAATAACCAGGATAAGGGCTTCCAGTCCGTAGCTGGCCACCTGCGCCAGTTCCACCAACCGCCACCTGAACCATCTGAGCGTGAGCGTAATTGCACATAAATCGTGCACCTAATCCAGAACCAATCTTCAACGGAGGATTACAAAAACCAATCTCATAAAGGGTCCCCATTTTAATTTCATAGCCGTGTAAAACCTCAAAATTATCCAAAGAATGCAACGCCTGTTCGTAAGTTATATCTCGCCCAAGGACCTTCGTAGTGCTAGCTAACTCCATCAAAAAGTCCTCGTCGAACTTAATCTGATTTACGTCACCAGCAAGCTCACCCAAAGAATCTTTCGTTATAGTCCCCTCTGGAACCCCTGCCTCGTCAGAAACTCTAACTAACTCCGCATCGACAGAGTTAGCGCTAGCATTATACTTCTCAATTTTCGTCCAATGCTCGGCAATATTCTGATTCAGCTGCCCGCAATTTATGCCGTCGTCGCTCTCAATATCATTAACTTTATCTACCTTTGTCGGGTTAATGTTGCCTGACAAAATAGAAGCAACATCGGCGGGGGACTCGATAATTAAGTTAGTCAAATTAAGCGCGTCAACCTCGTCGTTAGCCTTACACTGGTCAATTCCGGCCCAAATTCTATCTTTATAGTGATTAACTAACATCAAATACAACTGCCGCTCCCTTGCTAGCCGACCAATCTCATTCAAAACATTAGTTGACAAAAGCTCGCCCTTCGCAGACATTCCGGCCCCTACCGCCTTTATGACCTTCTGTTGGTACGCCTTCAACTCATCCTCTGTTTCGAACTCTTCATCCTCGCCGCGAATAGCAAAAGTATAACAAACAAAACTATCCGGTTCCCATTTTCCTGCGCCACCCAGACCATAACAACTTAAAACATGCTCCATAACTTGCTGCGCTGCACAGTGCTTCGCCCACTTGGTACGCTCATCCTCGTCAGATGTAGCCATAAATTTACTCTTAAATTCGGGATCGCAAGTAGTCCAATCCTTGGCGTCAAACTCAACATTTGTCGCCGAGCAAAAACTGCCACCAATAGGATTAGCAGTTTTAAGGCTACCTGCGATTCCTAAACCCGCCGGACCACCTTCCCCAAACCAACTAGACCACCGATTTGAGGTCTCGCACAATTTCTCTTTTGTCATCTGAAAAGGCAAAATCCCTTTCGCAATAAGAATAAGCGCAACAAGACCAACGATAGCTAGCACCATCGTAACTAACGCAAAATACGTCGTTCGCGTCGCACCTTTTTTATTAGACCTACAATCCCGTCGCAATCGCCGAAGCATCCAACGTCACCCCGCCAGTTAGCGAGCTAATAAACATACTTATCAACAAGCTAATTATCCATATAATTATGATTGCGCCCAGCCCGTACGCCAGAACAACAATCCAACTCCAGATTCTCTCAAGCGCGTAGCTAACTCTGAAGAACTTATACAAACAGAATATATGCAATCCTGCGTACGCGAAAAATAACAAAAACACGATGGTAAAATACCAGCTAGCCCTTAAAAACTCGAACCAAACTATCAACGAAAACAGAATAGCGAATACACTCCACAACGCGAAAAACGGATAAAAATATGCCGAAAAACTATATGCCGAAACAATATCAGTCCCAGGAGAACCTTTTCCTAGCTTGCTAGCCGCAAAGACCACTATGCTAAACAAAAACCACAACATTACCGAGACTATAACAACCAACAAAACTAACCACACAAATGACTTAAAGAATTCACCTAGCGCGTAGACCGCGGCGCCGCCAGCAGTATATACCGTTAAAAACATAAATGCGAAGCTAAAAAACATCAATAAAATAGATACAACTAAAGCAAAACTAGCTTGCTTGTAGGGGCGAACGCGTCGGATATTATCCACTATCACTTTAATTCCAAAAACCGTTCCAAAGACGCGCTGAAGCGCGCCATACCCGCGACTACCAGCTCTCGCCTTGCTAAAAACATCCAAAGTCGGAACACTCCGTTCAACCGCTTTCTTCGCTGGCTCTGATGCTGTAAGACCCATACAACTGTATAATTCACCCGATACATAAAAACTTATCTAAGAATTACGCGCCGACTGCGTACGCACAGTTACACTCGCTACCCTTGTCGCCGTTCAAAAATTCAACTGGAGGCTCACACTTAGCTATATCCACACCATCCACCGTACCACAATTACTATCCAAATACTCTCGCTCGCAATACTTTTTCTGCCAATCCGCGCAGCTTTTAGCAGTCGTCTTAGCTAGCCCACAAGTAACGTCACACTGCTGCTTCGCTCGGCCTACATCGTCTGAAATATAATCGTCCACTCCCTCTGTGGACTTCCACACTTTAGCGTAAATGAAATAAAAACCTAGGCTAAGCAATAGTAAACCTATTACCAGCGCTATTATTATGTTTATTGTTTTCATACCCTAATTCACCGTCACCGAAAGCTTGAAAACGAGTAGCGTTTTCATTGTTTTCATATATAACCCACTCTAGCTTAAAGCTAGATCGCTTCCGCAATCTACAATTGGGCTGCGAACCAAATTGGCTCACTAACTCGCATCAGCATCAGCAAGTGATCCGCCAACCATTTCACTAGCCTCCGTAGTATCGAAGTCACTACCTGAAGTACACAAATTGCCTTCTACGTAATAGACTAAATATCCGTCTCCGACTGGTTTCTTATCGCCACAATAGGTCGCTACGTTTGAATTCCAACAATACTCGTAATTATCAGAGCCATCACCATCCAAATCGCCAACACTTACTTTCTGCGTACAATACGTAGAGGTCTTCCATGAACTCAAGTCTGCTTTAGCTTCCGAACACAACGCTTTACAGTTTCTCTGTGCCGCGCCAACATCGCCGCCAACTACATCGCCAATCTGTCCAAACAAATCACCGAAAAAACCAGTTGCGAAACCAATTATTACTACTAAAACAAAGACTCCAATTGCTATCGCGATAATCGTGGTTGTGCTAACATCGCCCTTGTTATTTACCATGCCCTTCTTAAAAATCGCTAGCTCTTAAAACTTTGTTACAATCATCAAATAGTAAACTACCTTGTGTTAATTTATAATCTGCCTCGCTACCGGTTTTGGCCTCGCTTTTGGGACTAGTGGGCCATATAAAAGCGAGATGGTAAACCTCTAACCACTGGCCTTCGCGGTACCCATTAAGTTCTCAAACCACTCCATGTAAGTCGCGCCACTCAGATACGACGATATAAAAAATATAAGCAAAACTAACATAAGTATTCCCGCAATCAACAAGATTATATGCTTCATCTCCATTTTATTGTTTCGCTATCGCGTTCAAAAACCCGACATTCTCGGTCATAAAACCGCTAGCTAATACGCCGTAAACTATGCCTGCGACGATAACCAATATCGCTACAATCAACAATATAATTGTCGATGTCTCCATTCCTTTCGAGCTTGCGAATAAAGGTCCTGCGAATCTTAGATTTGCTAGACCACACTTACAATTATACAAACTCTTTAGCATCCTAAACATGTATTTCACCAATCATTCCCCTTCTTAGTCACTCACTATTTATTAAATTATCCTTCGATCTCAGCCATAGTATTATCATCATCAGTCGCAACAGAGCCATTAATACACTCAAGCGTGCACCCCGCATCTACAAAGCAATTCTCACCCAGATTAGGCGAGTAACCATCGCCCCACACGCCACCACAGATTTCAAAACACGTCGGGTCACGCACACACTTTACCTCTTTCGTATCAACCACTTTTACCTTCTCGGCAGAGTAGAACTGAACCCTATCCTCATCCCATCCCTCAAATATCTCTTCATCGTCGTTAAACTCTACCAACCACACCTCATTCAAATTAATAACGCCAGTAGATGGATAGCTGCGCCACCATAAACCCTTCTCGTGGGTATAGCCGCCCCACTGCAAGCGAGATAACGGGAACTTCTTATCATAAGGGGTATCAGTACCCGATACGTTATTGGTCTCCATAAACGTCCCTAGGTTTTCCATAGTTATATCCAAATTAACGCCATCTGGATAGTTTTTAGACGCGAACTGAAAGCAATGATAATCGCCCGGACCTAACGCGCCACGTCCACTAAAATCCCAACACCGCACAACTAGCTCGGCGACCTGCTGTATCGCGCAATTTCGCATAGCCTCTGCACGCCCAGACGCATCATCGGCCTCGGCGTAAACCACGGCGTAATGCGGGCAAATCTCCCAGTTATCAGGTAATATATCTACACTACGACGCTCACACATCTGCGGCCAAAATAATAATTTTTCCTTTACTTGGTTACCTATACCACACATCTCATCAATAGTCTCTTGGGTAGCAAACCGCATAAAAGCAAAAACAACCGTAACAACAATAACTATCCCCACTACCGCCAAGATTATCTTAACCGCGCGTCCAGTCATCACATTGGCGCCTTTTTTATTCCACATTCTACAACCCCGTACTTTTTCTAAAATACCTGAACCCCGCAATCACCAGAACTATAATAACTACCGCAAGAAGCAGCAAAACAATTTGTACTGCCCCCATCGCGCCACGTTTACCTCGCAATCTACAACTAAGCAATTTCCAGTACATGTTTACTTCACTAAACATACCCATTTTATCCCGTCCCCGACGTTATTATTTTGCCAGCAAGACCACCCAAGAATCTGCTACTTACGAACGTTATAACTGCATATACTAGTACGCTCTTTAATAAATTTCCTGCCGTCGCGTACCGCCTGCGAATAACATCTGGCCCATAAACTACTGTAGTCAATAAGTATGTAATCAAAATAACCAAAATTATAACATAAACACCAACCGTCAACTGCACAACAAACGGCGCAATAGCATTCTCTGGGCTAAATAAAGTCATCAAATTAGACGCCGCTCCTGCACCCGCAGTATCAGTACCATACTCCGTAGCGGTAGCCCCCAACTCGCCAATTTTGCCAAGGCTAGTCGCTAGCTGCACTAATATCTGCACAATAAGCACGGACAAGCCAACGACGATACCTGTAATGAGCGCAACCATAAAACTAGCCTGCATTTTCATACTAGATATAGTATCTGCGAGCAAGTCCTTCAACCGCTCAGAAACAGTATGCATATTTCGCAAGTATTGCGACAATATCAAAAGTGACTCAGCAACAGATTTCAAACTCTTTTTCGCACCGTCAACAATCAGTTTCAGAATAGAATGAATAATAGTAGAGGGATACATATGTGCGGCACCAGTGGCGTTATTAAATATCGCGTCCTTTAAACTCATACCTTTAGTACGTAAGTTCTGGTCAATCAACGCAAATAGCCCACTAACATCCGTGCCGCGAGTAGAGGCAGCAACCTTTCCAAAGGCTAGCTCAGTAGGCGTACCTTCTTCAATTCGACTACCTAGCTGAAATATCGACGATGAAAACTGGTTCTCGATATTCTCCACTTTAGTCTTTAGCTTCAAAACGCCGCGAGCGATATACCAATTATAAAATGCTAAACTGAGACCTAGACCTAATATGACTAAAATGGACGCATTCAAAACAGTGGTACCGATATTGGGATTATCCGGCAAGCCAAATAAAACAGCCTGGGAAAACCCGTTGAAACCAACTAAGCTAACAACCCCTGCGGCCACAATAACAAAAGGTGTCGCAAACAGCAAGAACATTATTACTGACAAAAACGTCGCAGCTAGCTTACGCTTGGCCAACTTGATAGAAAATATATCTTTATTGGTTCTACTAACTCCGCCTGGACGCTTAGCTAAAACACCGCGAGCTATCATATAAACCCCAATTGGAATTGCCACGTCAAAAACTAAAATAACAGGCAACGCGCCAACGTTCAAGAAACCGCCAGCTAAAGGAAGCATCACTAACATTAAAACCGGCAAGACAATACCTAACAAATATAGTGTCTTGATTGGACCCTGCAAATTATGCGCGAAGTGAGTCATATTATCCTGAATGCTAGTTAGCGCAACGTCAACAGCCTTATCCAATAACTTCTCAGCCTTCTCTTTTGTGCTAGCTAACTGAGATGCCTCAATCAAATTAACCGCATCAACAAAACCATCCTCTTTACCTTTCCAGCGAATCAAATACTCCTCCAT